>CASGHA010000057.1 GCA_949319355.1 uncultured Methanospirillaceae archaeon
ATGGAGGATGCCTGGGGCCTGAAGGAAGGGTCGCTCCCGGACTGGTACGGTGTAACCCTCACCGAGCAGATAACCCAGTGTGGAGACCCGATCAAGGCGATGTATATCCTCGGCCTGAACCCCGTGGTATCGTACCCCGACTCGAATCATGTCATGCGCTCGCTGGAGAAGCTGGATTTCCTCGTCATCCAGGACATCTTCATGAACGAGACCTGCCAGTATGCCGATGTCATCCTGCCCGGGGCCTGCTTTGCCGAGAAGGACGGGACGTTTACGAGCGGCGAGCGCCGCATCAACCGCGTGAGGAAGGCAGTCGAGCCCCCGGGAGACGCGAAGGCGGACTGGGAGATCTTCACGCTGCTTGCGAAGAAGATGGGCATGAAGGGCTTCGACTTCAAGTCGGCCGAGGACGTATGGAACGACATGCGTGCTGTCACTCCGTCCATGTTCGGTGCTACATACGAACGGATGGAGAAGCCGGAGTCGATCCACTGGCCCTGCCCGACGGTTGAACACCCCGGAACGCCGATTCTTCACAGGGAGAAGTTTTCAGCAGCTGACGGCCTTGGAACGATGTTCGGTATCGAATACCGCCCGCCTGCAGAGGTCGCGGACGCCGAGTACCCGTTCACCCTCATGACCGGGCGACTCATCTTCCACTACCACACGAGGACCCAGACTGGCCGTTGCGCGGTTCTCGACTATGAAGTCCCGGAGTCGTACCTCCAGATGAACACCGCCGATGCCAAGGAACTCAACATCAGGCACGGCGAGAGGATACGGGTGAAGAGCCGCCGTGGCGAGATTGAAACAATCGCCAGGGTGACCGATGAAATCGGACCTAAAGTGCTGTATATGGCCATGCACTTTGACAAGGGTGCAAATTACCTGACCAACACCGCGCTTGACCCGATGTCCAAGATGCCGGAACTCAAGCACTGCGCCGTCAAGGTCGAGAAGATCCAGGGGGCGAACTGAGATGTCACAGAAAGGAGACACCTTCTATGCCTGGACGACCAGTCAGGAGCTAGCAAAGAAGGCCGAATGCGGGGGTGCGGTAACCGGGCTCCTGAAACATGCCCTTGAATCGAAGATGGTAGATGCGGTCCTCGCTGTAAAACGTGGGATCGATATCTACGACGCCGTTCCAACCCTTGTGACCGACCCGAAGGAACTCGATAACACCGCGGGTTCTCTCCACTGTGGTACGTTACTCCTCGCGAAACTGGTCAAGAAGTATCTTGATGGTGCGAAGGACTACAAGCTTGGGATAACGGTGAAGGGATGTGATGCCATGGCGTTGTACGAACTTGCGAAACGCCAGCAGATCAACCTCGACAATGTCCTCATGATCGGAGTCAACTGTGGTGGAACGGTCTCACCGGTCCTTGCCAGGAAAATGATCAGGACAAAGTTCCAGGTCGACCCTGACACTGTTCACAAAGAAGAGATTGACAAGGGACAGTTCATTATTGAGTACGAAGGTGGTCACAAGGGCATCTCCATCGACGAGCTTGAAGAGGAAGGGTTCGGACGACGGACGAACTGCCGCCGCTGCAAGATGAAGATCCCGCGCCAGGCTGACCTTGCATGTGGGAACTGGGGGGTCATCGGTGATAAGGCGGGCAAGGCAACGTTTGTTGAAGTCTGCAGCGGGAAAGGGGCGGCTCTCCTTGACTCGGCAGTCAAGGCAGGAGCAGTCGCAACCGAACAGGCGAACCCGAAAGGCCTGGAGATCAGGGCCAAGGTCGAGGGCGCAATGCTCAAACTCGGTGAAAAGTGGCGGAAAAAAGATTTTACCGCGCTTGGGGAGGGGCGACAGCGGCTCAACACCATCATGAAGGAAACTTCCCGGTGTATCAAGTGCTATTCATGCATTGAACAGTGTCCAATATGTTACTGTGTCGAGTGCAGCACGAAGAAGCCGTACCTTGTCCCACCTGGCGAAGTCCCACCGAGCTTCATGTTCCATCTGATAAGGTTCTCGCATATTGCCGACAGCTGCGTCAACTGCGGCCAGTGCGAGGAAGTATGTCCGATGGAAATCAGAAACTCCCTCTTTATGCACGCCCAGCAGGTTGCCCTTGAGGATATGTTCGGGTTCACGCCCGGCGTAGATATGAAGCTCCCGCTTCTGGCCCTTGTAGATGAGAAGGCTGAACGTGAGCGTCTGTCAGCAACAGGGTCAGACCAGATATTTGATATTTTTAAATAGGTCCAATACGCCTTTTTTTTATCCTTTTCAACAGCTTCCGGGCAACAGGAACAAACAGCTAACCTGTGGTTACCGGGTTGTGTTTTCCTGAAGATGAATGAATATTGTCTGTGGGGTAGGGTTTTAAATCAATGGAAAAGCATGAATTTGCCCTGAAAAAGATTATTAAGTATGTTTAATTAACTTGATTTTAATAGCAACTATTTTATGATCTGATGCAGATAAACGATATGCTGCACAGGAGGGTGGCTGTGTGGTCCCTGGTTCCAGGCATGAACCAACCGATCGATTGTCCATCGATTGTAACCTTGCGAACATACCATGCCCGAATCCTAATCCTTCTCCACCCATATCCCCCTACTGGTACCGTCCTGGGATAATCTCGTGGTCAGGCGGGTACGTTCATAAAATGATGCCTTACCTGATTTTAATCGGTTCTCCCTGGAATGACGGTTTTTTACCCTGATACGAAAGGTCTTCGCATGAAATGAAGGGGGACGTTCGTGGACGGGACACGAGCGGGAGTGGAAATGATAGAAAAGAAAAAAGCTTATTCAGGCTCTTCTGATGATAGAACCTGTTGTTTCACCCCTCAGCGCCTTTGTCAGGGTTCCAGGCGTATGGCCATTGATGATCCTGACTGAGTCTATGTTCTTTGCATGGAGGAGCATCTCCGGGACCCGGCGTTCGAGAACAAGGTCCTCCATGTCCCTGTCAAGGAGTTCCTGAGCAGAAATATCAGGTATCAGCTCTGCATCGGGATTGGACACCGGGTCTTTGGTGAAGAGACCGTCAACGTTCTTCAGAAGGATGCATGAGCGTGCCCCGAGGACTTCGGCGATCAGGAACGCACCAGTATCGGTGCGGTGAGGAGGGATCATCCCGAGTGGCGAGGGCTGTTCATAGAGGCCATAGGGGGGTGTACCGTGCATGACGGGTATGACTCCGAGGTTGAGGAGCATGGGCAGCTCCAGGAGGTCGCCGGTATGGATCCTGACCCCATGGTAGGGTGAAAGGAGTATCGACACCATGATGGCGTTCTGTTCGCTTACCTTTCCGGCCAGTTCAGCAAGCACTCCTGTAGGCATCCCGAGGTCGAGGCCGATATCCAGGATATGGCGTACCCGGACTCCTCCACCGGTGACGATCAGCATCCGGTGGTGCTGGGAAAGTTCACCTATTTCACGGATGAGGGGTAGGAGGACGTCTTTTCCATAGTCGATGATACCGTGACCGCCGATCTTGACCACGTTGAGGTCAGGGACAAGCCGCATCTGGGCTTGGGATTCATATCTCGAAAGGAGACCTTTCCTGACCAGGGACTCCCCCTGGAGCTTGTTGGCGATTTCATGTCTTCCATGGCTCATGACAATTCCTTCTCCATACTAGATGGGCAGGAGTTGATATGTACTGATCCCTCTTCAGCACGGTAAAAAAACTCAAATCAGGTGATATATCAGTAAAAAACGACTTTGCGAGAATATGTGTTATTTGTCAAAAATAAATGCTTAAAATACAACCTATCTGTTTTACCCTCCTTATATTTTAATAGCAAGACGGGAAGATATATGAATCATGAAGCCATGGTGGTTTTTCACGGCCGGCCTTGTTGTCCTGGCGATCCTTGTTGCCGGTTGCACAACCCCGTCTGAACCGGCAAAGCCTGTCACTACTCCTGCTGTTACGACTGCAGTTCCGACTCCGGTGAATGTGTCACCCACTCTTCCAGTAAATGCGACTCAGATCGTAACGACAATCCAGACAAAAGCCCCTGTAGTGAATGCCACCGGGACGAATGCAACCGTTCCGGTCCAGCCGGCAATCATAGGCAGCTGGGACCTGACCGGCGTCACGAGCTACGGGAGCCCGACCGCGATCATCCCGGGAACAAAGCTGACAGCGGTCTTCAACGCGGCTGGAAGTGCGGCTGGAAGTGCAGGCTGCAACGACTTTACGGGTTCCTGGAAGGCTGACGGGAAGAAACTCGCCATTTCAAACATAACTCCTGGCAAAAAGGTCTGTTCGACTCCAGCCGGTGTGATGTCCCAGGAATCAATGTACCTCTCCATCCTTGGGAACACTGCCACATGGTCTGTAACCGGCGATGTACTCGCATTATCTGATGCCAAGGGCACAAACAAGCTCATTTTCAAGAAATCTGCGGTAAAACAGGTTACACCTCCTGCAATCGTCGGGAGCTGGAACCTGACCTCCATCATTGTTGGTGGCAATACCACGACTCCTGCAGGGAAGCCTGTGAATGCGGTCTTCTCCCAGGGTGGCAACCTGACGGGAACGGATGGCTGCAAGGTCTATGCAGGGAGCTGGAAGGTTGAAGGAAGCAACCTTACTCTCGGGAAGGTAACCGTTACCGAAAAGGGTTGTGACCCGTCGGTCATGACCGAGGACTCCGGATATATCAACCTGCTGCAGGGAGTTTCGAGCTTTACGGTGAAAAGCAAGGAGCTCACCCTGTCTGACAAGACCGGCTCTGTTAAAATCGTCTTGAAGTCGGTTTCCTGACCGGTATAGTGTGAACAGATATCAGGGGACAGGAACGGCCCGGGAAGACCGCCGTGAAAGGTCCCCCCTCTCTTTTTGAAGGATAACCTGAACATTTCGACCCAAATGCCGCGATTGTGCATATAAGTCTGTTTGCAGGTGAGCGTTTTGTCTGACGTAATTACAATTTCGATGTTAGAATGAGCTTATTCTCACTTTGCATCCGCCAGTAGGGGATTCTACAGGGATATATCAGGATACGAAAGTATATTTATATGTAAGGGATATAATATACTTGATATACCAATTGGTATATCATATGTTACCAGGAGTGATCCCGAATGAAAATCTATGTACGTGAACGCCAGAAAGTAGGTGAAGGTGTCAGGCAGCCAAAATACCGTATTGTCGCGGTTACCGGCGGACAGGTCCAGGTAGAGGCCACCCATTTCCGGAAGATGGAAATCGAGCAGATAGCAAAGGATATCGGGGCTGAATTAGTCTTCCTTGAGCCCGTCCCTGACGAAGAGAAAAAGAAGCATTAAACTTTTTTTCCATCACGCTTATCTGGCCATGGGGTGTATATCCTTTTATTTCATGGTCAGACTGTCGATACCCCTCATTTTGGATGCAAGCGCCCGGTTGATGATCGATGAAGGCCATTTTACGATAACCTTCAGTCATGATTCGATAGCTTTTAAGATCCCGACGACCCGGAGCCTTGCCGAGTATCTCAAGGTGCCTCATTACTATGTCCTGCCCCTGTTTGCCGCCATGGAAGAGGAGGCCCTCGTCACACGTGCCGAGCGAGTGGGGATCATGACCACGCCCGAGGGTACGAGAAGAATGATCCTGCTGCTGTCTGAATCGTATCCCGAGGAAAGCCGGGCTATTCTCGGAGAGGAATTATTCCATATGTTTCTCGAACGGATTGGGAACAGTGGGAAGCCCCGTGGGGTACCGGAACGTTAAAAAAGGAATGCTGGGTCAGGTCCCGAACAGGTGGACAGCGGTCGCCTTAATCGCAGCGGTTACTGATGAGCCTTTGGAGATAGCAAGGTCTTCGACTGTTGTCCTGGTAAGGAATGCGGTGATGGTGATGCCACAGTCGACCTTTACCGCCGTGAAAGGGCCATAAGGAGACATTTCCACGATTTTTCCGGGCAAAAGGTTCCTGGCGCTTGTTTTTCCGGCATCCCCGATGATGAGGGTAACGTCCTCGGCACGGAAACTGGCGGCCACTTCTTGGGAGGCCGGCCTTTCAGACCCTGACATAAGGACCACGCCCTGGGTCTCGAACCGCGTACAACCGGCTGATGCATCGATAATCCTCCCGTTAAAGATGTTTTCAACCCCGACATAATGGGCGACGGGGGTGCTGCCTGGCATGTGGAATATCTCGACCGGTGTCCCGACCTGGCAGAGCTGACCGTCGATAACAACTCCAATCCTGTCGCAGAGGCGCTGCCCCTGGACGAGGTCATGGGTCGAAAGGACAATGGTCATTCCCTTCTCACGGTTCAGCCTCCTGATTATCTCCTCTATCACGACAGCCGTCTTCGGGTCCAGGTTTGCGGTTGGCTCGTCAAGGAGGAGGAGATCGGGAGAGATGACAATTGCCCGGGCCAGTGCCACACGCTGGGCTTCACCGCCCGAAAGCGTACGTGCCTTCCTCTGCCCATAACCCGCCAGTCCAACCTCCTGGAGGGCTTGTTCAACCAGTGGGTACCGTCCGGCCTCGCGTACCCCGCGGAACCTGAGCCCCATGCCAATATTGTCATCGACTGAGGCATTGAACATGACCGGTTTCTGGAAGAGCATTGCCATCCGCCTGCCGACTGGGTCAGCGCCCTTTCCTGTCCGGAAGACCACAGAACCATCAAACCGGTATCTCCCTGAGCTTGGTTTTTCGATGAGGTTGATAATCTTCAGGAGCGTGGTCTTTCCTGACCCGCTCGGTCCTATTATTCCGAATATTTCTCCCTTTTTTACCTGCAGGGTGATATCCTTCACAACATCACGTGACTCATAGGTCATTGTCACATGGTCAAGCTCGATCATGACAACCCCCTCTGTTGCATGATGAAGAGGCCCAGGTTGACGACCACAGCGACCCCGAGGAGGATTATCCCAAGGGCGATCGAGAGCGGAAAGTCACCCATAGAGGTCTCGAGTGCAATAGCAGTCGTGAGGACTCGCGTGGAACCCCGGATGTTACCACCTATCATCATCGCTGCACCGACCTCCGAGATTGCTCTTCCGAATGCAAGGACGACCGCTGCAAAGATAGCAAACCGCGCCTCCTTCATGATGGTCAGGATAGAGTCAAACCACGAGGCTCCAAGGGAAACAATGGTCTCACGCATCTCTTTATCAATATTTGAAAGGGCTGAAATGGTAAGTCCCGTCAGGATAGGGATGATGAGGATCATCTGGGCGATGACCATGCCCTCCTGGGTGAAGAGCAGTCCCATGAAACCGAACGGTCCGGCACGTGAGATGAGCAGGAAGAGAAATAACCCCGCGATGACGGTCGGGAGTGAGTAGAGGGTCTGGATGACGACGATAACTGCCTTTTTTCCCCTGAACTCATAGAAATGGATGAGCCCTCCCAGCGGTAACGAGGCAAGGGCTGCCAGCGCGGTCGCTGCAAGGGAGATCTGGAGGGACCTGATGGTGATCTCCATTACTTCCGGGTCGAGCGTGATAATAAGGTCGATCGCCTTGATGAAACCTTCAACAATTTCGTTCATGGTCGCCTCTGTGAATACCGGGCCTGCAAGGCATGCGGTAATTATCTGAAGACACCGTTGCTGCCCTTCCCGGTCTCATGCAACAGGAGGGGCATTCACCTGGAAAAAACGATAAAAGCAATTTTTTTCGCATAAAAATAGGGGGTTCAGGCCGTGGCCATGTATGGCTTGAACATCTCGGAAATGTTACCTCCACCTGTCGCTGGCGTGTTCTTTATCAGCCCTGATTTCTCGAGTATAGCCTGGCCGTCAGACGCCAGGAGCATAGCGACGAACTTCTGGCCTCCGTCCTTGTTCATGGCATTGGTCGGTACTGTCACTCCATACAGGATAGCTGAACCGGTGTCGGTACCAGTGGCGCGCTTTACCTGGACG
This sequence comes from uncultured Methanospirillaceae archaeon, assembly GCA_949319355.1. GTDB lineage: Archaea > Halobacteriota > Methanomicrobia > Methanomicrobiales > Methanospirillaceae > KLAP105. The sequence goes on from CASGHA010000057.1 coordinate 7,846, forward strand.
GTGCTGTAGATCTTATCCTTCTGCTGGTCGGACAGGTCGATCTCTTCTGGGAGTGTGATGTACTTGAGGCCAGCGTCCTTCATGACGTTTTCATACCCGATCCGGTAGTCGACCTTCCCCGTGTTCATCAGGTTGGCTGCCTCATCGGCGGTCTCGTAAATGATGTACTTTTTACCATCGGTCTTCGGGTTCCTGACATCGATGATATACTTGCCGTTGTTGAAATCACGGGTTATGCTGCTGTGCTCGCGGATCAGTTTGTCGAACAGGAAGTCCTTGCCATAATACCGTTCTGCAAGCTGGACCATCATCGGGACACGATATCCGCCCGGGTCGGTGTTGGGATTGGATCCCATGAACGTCACGCCGTCCTGCATCAGGACATCGTACCAGTTGTCTTTGGTGATGGTCGACGCACCGGTGCTGTTGTTGGTGAACCCGATGACCATCCGGTTCTTAGCGAAGTTGACATAGCTGTCGGCATACTTCGGCATCATGTACTGGGGGATGAGGAAGTTGTCTGCACTTGCAACGACATCTGCCTGCTTCCCGTTCTTCGTGACCTTGTCAACCGCAACCTGGCTGGCCGAGCTGAACAGCTGGAGGTCGTACTTCGGGTTTGCCTTGTCAAAGGCCGGGACCATCTGCTTGAAAGCAGTTCCCAGGCTTCCGGCATGGTACACAATTACCGGCCGCTCGGCTACTGCCGGGTTCATGCAGTCACAGTTGAAAGGAGCCTTTCCGCACTGGTCGGCACCCAGGGGTGTGAAGAGGGACTTCCCATAGGTGTCCTTTCCGTAGTTTCCTACAAATTGCTTTCCTTCGTCAGACACGAGCCAGGTGATGAACCGGTTGGCTTCGGCGAGGTTGACACCCTTTACCTTGCCGGGGTTGATGGAAATGGCACTGTATCTGTTCAGGAGTGCATCGCCCTCGGTAACTAGCGGGACGAGACCGAGTTTCGACTTGAACGCAAGGAATGTCCCTTCGTCCGTCAGGGTATAGGCTCCCTTCTCGTTTGCAAGCTGCAGGGTCTCGCCCATGGACTTCCCGGTCTCGATATACCACTTGCCGGATTTCTGGACATCAGTTGTGTAATTCTTCTTGGCAAGGCTCCAGATAGACTTCTCAGCGGTGTGGGTCCCCGAGTTGTCACCACGTGATGCAAACATCACCTTTGCGTCGCCCTTCTTTCCAAGTTCCATGATCTTGGCAAAGGCAGCCTCGGGTTTCATTCCCTTGATCCCGGCAGGGTCGCTCTCCGGGCCGACAATGAGGAAGTAGTTGTATGCGAAACATCTGGGGTTCAGACCATAGCCGTCTTCAATAAACGCGCTCTCCTGCGACGGCGAATGGACGAGGAGCAGGTCGACATCTCCCTTCTTGGCGAGTTCGATCGCCTTCCCCGTGCCCTGAGAGGTGATCTTCAGGTCAACACCGTATTTCGTCTTGTAGAAGTCCTGGACGGCGTCAAGGAGTTTCGTATCATACAGTGACGTGGTTGTCGCGATCTTCAGCGTCCCGACCCCCGGTACGATAGGGGCCGTCGGGACAGTCGTGACGTTGGCGGTCTGGTTCACCACGGGCACCTGGGTTGTTGCCGGGAGTGTCGTGGGGACCGGGGTTGTCGTCCCCCCACTCGGGGTCTGGGTACAGCCTGCCATGAAAAGGGCCGCCGTGAGGACCACGGCGACGAGCACGAACAGGGTAAATTGACTGCGATGATTGCTCATAACCATCAGAATATTAGAAAATGATGTTAAGAATATTTGCATTTATGTTTTTGTTAATATTTAATGGTTAACAAAATGGAAAGGTCATGAAAATAACGAATAACAATTGGTTTTTTGCTGATATACCAGATAGAAATCGGTGGAAACCTGACCGGGTCTTGATTCTGTCTCCCTGATCTATCAGGGGGGTCATCCTGGATGTATTAACCCGTGTTGAAGAGATTCTCGAAATAGTGAATATTCCTCTGGATAACCCGAGAGATGGTAATGGTAAAGGAACTATTGTCCGGGCTTCCGGATACCCATTCTTCATCCGGAGATGCTGATATACCCTGTGTTGCCAGGAGGAGTTTTAGTCTTTTTTTGACCACTCAATCCGGTGACGACCGGTATAGACATTCATGCTCTCACGCCTGACAAAACCGATTATCGTGAGGTCACCTTCCGTTGCGACCCGGATCGCCTCGGTTGTGGTAGCTCCCCGGGTCGCTGCGACCGGGATCCCGGCGATGACACATTTCCTGGCCATCGCCGCGGATATTCGGCCGGAACATACGACAAAGGAGTTCCTGAAATCAATATTATGCATCAGGCCGAACCCGATTACCCTGTCCAATGCATTGTGGCGCCCGATATCCTCAGCCCGGTAGACCACAGCTGGTGGTACAATGAGTCCCACCGCCTGTGCGCCCCCGGTCCGGTTGTGCAGTTCAGACTCAAGAACCTCGAACAGACCTTTTATAATCGTTTCTGCAGGTACCCGGGGTGCGCCCGCAGGATCTGCCTTTTGCTGCAAAACCGTTGTGGTACTTTGTTTCACCACTACCCTGGCGGTTTCGCCGTCAATTTCGAGAGAAACAAGTTCCGATAAGGCCCCTATAGTCCCGGTGGTAAATAAAAAACCTGTGACGAACTCGGGCAGGTCCACAGGACTGGTCATCGCAGTTCCAACTGACCTGCCGTTCACCTGTATAGTGAGTGGAATTTCAACCATTACTTCGTCGGAAAAAGGCTCTGCCGTTGTGCCGCGGATCCGTAGTGCGGGGATCTCTCTGAACATGCGTCCTCCAGGGAATTTTGTTATTCCTGACCACCGGAAAGCCAAGCCTTTCCGTCATGGTCTGTTCCAAACCCGGTATCTGTGTCTCTTGTTAAGGGGTAATCTGTTATTCAGGTAAAAAAGGCACGACTCCTGAACGTGGACGTAGCCGGTACTGATACCGACCTGTCTGGTCATCAACCTACGGAATACCCGGCAGACCGGGCCATGTCCTTCCATCCCGCTGATGCAAAGAACTCAAGAACGGCTGCCAGTCGGGCATCTTTTCCTGGCTGGTTATAGAGGTATACAGGAATTTCCTCCATGGGAACAAATACCAGGCCGTAAGATCGTGCAAGTGGCCCTGACATGGTCCCGGCATCACAATGCCCGGACTTAACGGCATTTGCCACATTATCTTCGTCCCTGAATGCGGTACAGTTTATGAATGACCCTTTTTTGGTACCAGGGGCTCCAGAACTCTCATAGACTTCTCTTGCGGTAGAACCTTCCTGTGTTACTCCAAGATGATTAAAGTCTTTCTGAAGGTTATTTTTCTCATTTCTGTATGCGATACCATAGGGTACTTTGCAGACCATCGTCCTCATGAGTCCGGGGTCGTTGCTGCGCGCAGCCCAGGCCTCACCATAGACAAGAGCTCCTTGGCATACTCCTCCAAGCACCAATGAAACTGCTCCTCTGGCATCAGAACGCACAGGTACAAGGTTCAGACCCAGGTGCGGGAAGGAACATTGCACCAGGTCGGTAAGAGGAGTGAGTGGCGCACCGATCAGGACCGTCTGGTCAATGACCCGTCTATCTGCAGTGAAGTAAATCAGGACCTCCTCATCGGCCTCCATCCCTTCACTCTCGGAAGGAATAATGAAATATCCGTTTGAGCGGATCGAAGCCATCTGAACCGCTGCACCCCCTGGCTGGGGGAATGCTAAAAGCCGGCCGTCAATTTTTCCAGCTGTAACGGGGATGTATTCCCTGATCCCTGGTTCAGAAACGACAGGCCGGGTCAGTGTCGCTCTTGCCGAGGAGGCTTGAGGAAAGAAAAAACCCCAGTGCTGCAGAAGGGGCATGATAAGCTCACGAAGGACGACCTGGGCTGAAAGTGGATATCCTGGCAGCCCTATTATCACTGCGTTACCAATCTTTCCGGCAAGGACCGGTTTTCCGGGTTTTATGGCAACCCCATGGAAGAATAAAGTTCCGAGATTTTGTACAACCGAAGCCGTGTAATCCCGTGATCCGGTAGAAGAGCCTGCAGATATGATGACAAGGTCATGAACAGACGCTGCAGACATAACCATCTCCTGAAGGCTATCAGCATCATCAGGGCAGATGGGGTATCTCCTGCAGTCAATTCCACTGGTTTTGATAAATGCCATTGCCATCCTGGTGTTACCATCAATAACCTGTCCTGCAGTCAGTACTGAACCAGGTTCGATGACTTCACCACCCGTTGGAATGATACCGACAGAGCACGTACGGACTGTCAGACTGGTAACACCATATGATGCCAGCGCCCCCACCTCCTCCGGCCTGATACGGTGACCTGATGAGATGACCATCTGCCCTTCCTTGACGTCTTCTCCGGCCCTTCTCAGGTGCTGACCCGGGTAAACCGACTTCCTGATAGTAATACCGTCGCCGGCAATCCAGCAGTCCTCTGCCATGACAACGGCATCATAACCTTCGGGGATAACCCCCCCCGTCTGAATCCGGACTGAATCACACACACGGACAGGATTATGGTCTGATGCGCCCAGGGTGTCACAGGTACGGACGGCATATCCATCCATTGCGGCCAGATCTGTCAAAGGAATTCGATACTTTGTAAATACGGGTGCCGCGGTAATCCACCCTGCAGACTCTTCCACGGGTATGACGGTGGTCCCTCCCGGGGCAGATGAAATCCCAAAAAGGATCTCTCTCGCATTTTCAAGGGATATCAGGTGGAGGTAACGGGACTTCATGAGAAAGCCCTTCGGATTCCTTGGGTGGTTGTGGACATGGTCTCCAGGGAACAGCCGGGTATATCGAACATGCCCAATGCCCTGTTCCAGTACAGGAATATTTGCCAAATAAAGTATTAACTTTTAGCTGAAGTTAATATTGGTCCAACAAGGTTATTAAAGGTCACGGAGCCGATTTATTGTTTATTTTGAAAAAAGGGAACCCTTATCCATCATTCATAAGCGGTACTTTGAGAGGGTTTCGGTTACCATGGACGAAACCCGTGAAAAAATATCCATGTTATCCCCGGCAGCCGCAACCAGCAGGCGGCTGTCCGATATGCCTGGAAGACAGGTGTTAACCTGGCACTGATAGCGCTTTATCCCAGGACTATGGTCGAGCATATCTCTCAAACTGTTTCTGACTTCATATTCTCTGGTCTGGAGTGATGCAGGGAGCGGTGTTTCAAGGGTGAACAAAAGGTCTGTTGGTTTCATCCGGGAACGCAACTGTCGTGTGATTCCGGAAATGGTATAAAACTCCGGGAACTTGTCGAGGAGAGACACCATGTCTTCCGGAAATGGGTCCTTTACAATGCACTGGCTGCTTGTAAGCTCTCCGATAACAACCGCGGGAAGATTGATTGATTTGAAACCTTCAATTATTGCAATGTCGATATCCCGGTCGGCCAATACCGTGAGAGCGCAGGAAATGGTCGGCTCCCGGAGCGCGATCATGACCTTTTCGTCGTCCACACCAAGGCTCGCCGTTATCCCTGTTTCATAAAAAAGTGTGGTATCCTTTCCCTCTTCCAGCCGGAACGGGTGGTGACCAAGGTGCTTGATGGTGGCGACCGACCGGTCCCTGATCAGGAAACGGATTACATTTCTGATGAACGTTGTTTTACCCGAGTTTGATCTGCCAATTACCTGAACAATCCGCATGAACTCCTCCGGCCGGACTACCTTGTGTTCTATGGAAGTCCATGCCGTTTATTGACGCTGTTATTTAAACAGCCTTCCCTGGCCGTGACTGGCATTACCCATGAGGGTTGTAGTGTAATAGATATTAATGATCACATCTGTGCTTTAGCTAAAAGGACCGTTCACGGCCTTGTTTAAGAGAAACCCGCGAGGCAACTACAAATCAATAAAGTTAAATAATTTCAATTTAATTCTTAACTTGTACCACTAGTCAATCACTATGGTATAGTTAATTGTTGCCAAGTCTGAATTCCGGGTATCCTGGTGGCTTAAGGACACCCGGTTTTCTCTTTGATGTGTTCGCATCCTTGCTCATTGTGCCCGTGTCTGCAAACGGCTTATTGGCTTAATCGATGATATATGGTCCTGAAGACCTGGGATTTTACCTTATACGTTCTTTCATCTTTTCTGACTCATGCATGTTGTGGATCAGGGAATAAGGTAATGATGAATGACGAAAGCAAGGTCCTTACGAAAAAAGATGGAGTCCCGGTTGCCGGACACGATCTGCTGTCCTGGGCGGCGCACTGTATTCTTCACCATGCATTACCACGACCTTATCAATTATATTTGCTTAACAAAAAATAAAGTTAACTAAATATATTAATTTTTTTATGTATGATTAGTGTAAGTGGGGGGGAGATCCTATAAAAACATTTGAATCAGTCCTTTTCACATTTCCTGTAGATATTGGGGACATATCGTTGCTGAAGGCCCGGCGCGTTTTTTACATTCATTAAACTATATTGCCACACGGAGTTTGTCGACATGGTATATTGCGAGGGTAAAAATCTTCATAATTCGAACATTTTCAGTTTAAAAACCGATTATTTTAGTTAAAAATCCTTAGATCACTGGTCTATGAGACTTCTGTTATGTTAATTAATCCAAAAAAAGATCATAAAGAGTTCAACACTAGTAATTAATTTTTTTTTTACGGAATCCGAAATTTAATATCATCATGAAATGACAGCTCTTGTACATGAATTCTGTGTGATATCATGGCATTTTCGACGCATGTTAACATGGAACGATGTACCGGGTGCGGCAACTGTGTCGTCGCATGTCCGGTAGACGCTCTTGAGCTGTTTTCGCTCGATCCTGTAACGAATGAGAAGATCTACTCCGTCATTGATGGAAAGTCAGCTGTTCTTGATTTCAAGGCTGAATTATGTGCCGGTTGCGGTGTCTGTGTTGAGGCCTGCCCATATGATGTGATCACCCTTTCGGGCGGTCGCGAGGAAAGGGCAGCAGCAAGGACGTAAAACCTGTTTGGATCACCCTATCAGCGAATTCAGCAACAGGAACAACGGGGAATATTCATGACAAAGAAGATTACTCTGAATATGATTACATGCCGTTCTATCTTCCAGGGTGTCGGCATGGAGGCAGGCAAGACGTCTCAGAAGTATTTCAATGCCTGTTCAATCATCGAAATGCATCCCGAAGACATGAAAAAACTCGGGATATGGAAAAACACGAACGTCAGGGTTTCGAGTTCGGTCGGGAGTATTGTTGTAAAGGCCGTGGAACCGAGAGAATTACTCGTACCAGGACTCTGCCACATCCCGATGGGCCCCTGGGCGAACAGGATCGTCCCGGCCTACACATTCTCGACCGGAGAACCCTGTTTCAAGGGATTTGATGTGGAAATCGAACCCGCCATCAATGAGCCTATTTTAAGCGCCATAGATGTCGTCAAGGATGCCTGTGGGCTCCCGATAAAGTGATGCACCATGACCAAAGTTGTTAAGGATGTTATCTGTCCGTTTTGTGGGACGTTATGCGATGACGTCGAGATCACCGTTTCCGACGATAACAAGAAGATAATTTCCGTACGGAATGCCTGCGCAATCGGAGCTGAGAAATTCAACCACACCAGCCTTCCCGGCCGCGTGACACGCCCGCGGATGCGGCAGCCAGACGGGACGTTCAAGGAGGTCTCGTATGATGAGGCTGTTGACTGGACCGCAAAGACCCTGGTGAACGCAAGAAAGACCCTCATGTATGGCTGGGCATCAACCAGCTGTCAGGCTATGAGCGTCGGGCACGAGATTGCTGAGAAGATAGGCGGTATTGTTGATAACTGCGCAACCGTCTGCCATGGGTCATCCCTTATCGCAATCCAGGACGTCGGAGTCCCGAGCTGCACCCTGGGTGAGGTCAAGAACCGTGCAGACCGTGTCATCTTCTGGGGATGCAACCCGGCGCACGCCCACCCCCGCCACATGTCCCGGTATTCCATCTTCCCGCGAGGGTTCTTCACGGTCAAGGGGCACAAAGGCCGGAAGATCTACTGCGTGGACTGCAGGTACACAGACACAGCCCGCTGTGCAGACGAGTTCATCCAGGTACAGCAGGGATACGACTATGAACTTCTGAATGCGTTCCGGACTGCAGCACGTGGCGAGGTCCTTCCTGACACCGTTGGTGGGGTCCCCAAGGAAAAGATCTACGAGATCGTCGAGGAGCTCAAGGGTGGACGATTCGGGGTAATATTCTTCGGCATGGGGCTTACGCACACCATGGGCAGGAACCATAACATCGATATCGCCATTGCCCTGACCAGGGACATGAACGATTTCACAAAATTCAACATTATGGCAATGCGGGGGCACTGGAACGTGACCGGTTCAGGACAGGTACTTGCATGGCAGTATGGGTTCCCCTATGCTGTTGACCTCTCGCGCCGGACAAAGGCACGGTACCAGACGGGCGAAACCACCTCCGTTGACCTGCTCATCAGAAATGAAGTGGACGCCTGTTTCAACATCGCTACTGATCCAGGGGCACATTTCCCGATCGACTCGGTCGTGAGTATGTCCAAGAAGCCTACCGTGACCATCGACCCGCACATCAACATGTCGACTGAAATATCCGACCTCCATATCCCCGTGGCAATGGTCGGCGTTGAGGTCGGCGGGTGTGCATACCGGATGGACAACGTCCCCATTGAAACCAGGAAAGTCGTTGACCCCCCGGATGGCATGCTCACCGACGTCGAGCTGCTGACGAAAATCAACGAACGTGTTGACGAGCTGATGGGAGCGAAATAATGTCTGAATACATTATCAAAAACGGGCACGTCTTTGATCCGGTACAGAAAATCAAAGGCGATAAAAAGGATATTGCAATAAAAGACGGCAAGATTGTGGAGGCATCCGAGGTTTCGTCCTCTGCAAAGTCGATCAATGCCAAGGGCAAGACCATCATGGCCGGCGCAATGGAGATCCACGCCCATGTCGCAGGACCCAAGGTCAATGCAGGCCGCTGGTTCCGTCCCGAGGACAAGATCTTCGATTCACACAAGAAACCGGGCATGACCCGGATCGAAGGTGGAAAGTCAATTCCCACAGTATTCAAGACCGGTTATGAATACGCACGGATGGGGTACACCTTTGCCATGGAGGCAGCCATGCCCCCGCTCTATGCCCGGCATGTCCACGAGGAGATCCATGATACCCCGATCATCGATGAGGCAGCACTTCCTGTGTTCGGAAATAACTGGTTCATTCTGGAATACCTCAAGAACAGGGAAATAGAGAACACCGCAGCATATATCGCCTGGATCCTGAACCAGACCAAGGGATACGGGGTCAAGATCGTCAACCCCGGTGGAACCGAGGCCTGGGCATGGGGGCTCAACTGTCTTACCATCAATGATCCCGTCCCGTATTTCGAGATCACCCCGGCAGAGATCGTCACGGGTCTCATGGAGGCCAACGAATACCTCGGGCTACCCCACTCTGTCCACATCCACCAAAACGACCTTGGGAATCCCGGTAACTACAAGGTAACCCTGGACACGCTCAGGCTCGCGGAAAAGGTCAAGCCGAAGAATGATTTCGGCCGTGATCAGGTCATGCATTCGACCCACCTCCAGTTCCACGCATACGGAGGAGAAAGCTTTGCAAACATCGAGTCAAAGGCAAAGGAGGTCATGGACTATGTCAACAGCAATGAAGCCATCACCTTCGACACCGGGAACGTGACTCTTGATGAAACGACCACGATGACTGCCGATGGGCCGTTCGAGCACCATCTCTGCTCCCTGAACCACCTGAAATGGTTCAACGTCGATGTGGAGCTTGAGACAGCAGCCGGTATCGTGCCGTACGTCTACAGCCCCAACGTCAGTGTAAATGCGATCCAGTGGGCAATCGGACTCGAGCTCGCACTCTATGCAAAGGACCCGATGCGCTGCTTCATTACGACCGACCACCCGAACGCCGGACCATTCACCAGGTACCCGCGTGTCATGTCCTGGCTGATGTGCGCCAAGACCCGGAACGAGCGGCTGAACACCTTCAAGAACGCCGACAAGATCATCGACCGGACTACGCTTGCCGAGATTGACCGTGAGATCAGCCTCTACGAACTCGCGGCAATGACCCGTGCAGGACCTGCCAAATCCCTTGGCCTATCAAAAGACTTTGGTGGTCTGAAGCCAGGGATGAATGCTGACATCGCAATCTACAACATCAACCCCGAGAAGCTCCCCACCAAGGGCGAAGACTATGAGAAGGCGTTTTCGAACGTCGCCTATCTGTTCAAGGACGGAAAGATCTGCGTCAAGGACGGCACCGTTGTGGACAATGGCCAGAAAAAGACCTTCTGGGTGGATGTCAAGGTCAACCCGAACAAACAGGTACGTCACGATGTCGTAGAGAAGTTCCTCAAGTACTACAGTGTAAACGAGGGCAACTACTCGGTACCGGATGACTATGCACCACACCAGCACATCATCTCGCTGGACGCAACTCACGCGTAGGTGAAAAGGAATGAAGACAGTAACACTGACCGTCAAAAAGGAACCGGAACTGTACCTCGAATGTGAGACCCTCACCCCTGATGCATTTGCCGGCAAGAAAGCTGATGAAATCGCCAAGATACCCGCATACCAGGGAAGAGAGGACACAACCCTCGGGGAATATTTCAGCATAGCAGGGCAGGCCGGTGCGTCTGCAGCGGAAACCCAGATCATCATTAATGGCGACTGCTCGAAGATGAAGTACATCGGGGCCAAGATGTCAGCTGGGGAAATGATCGTCAACTCTGATACCGACATGTACACCGGCGGCTGGATGACCGGAGGAAAGCTCGTCGTGAAGGGGAACGTTCATTCATTCTGCGGCCTTGGCATGGAAGGCGGAGAGTTTATCATAGAAGGCGATGCCGGGAACTATCTTGCAGCATCTTACCGTGGCGACTGGAGGGGAATGCAGGGCGGAGTCCTCCGGGTCAAGGGAAATGCAGGATCCGATATCTGTACCTTCATGAACGGCGGAGAGGTGATCATCGAAGGCAATGTCGACATCCACATCGGGACCCACATGGAAGGCGGGAAAATCGTTGTCAAGGGAAATGCGAACCGTCGCGTTGGTGGACAGTTGGTCAAGGGGGAGATCTACGTCTTCGGCAACATCAATGTGATGATGCCCGGGTTTAAGCACAACAGGGATGTCGAGCTTGAGGTTGACGGTACCAAGGCAGTATTCGCCGAGTACCTCGGAGACCTCGGGGAACGCCACCCGAAACGCAAGGGTGAAACGGTCTACGGGAAACTCTATCTCAAAAAATAAATTCTCTCGTGCATTATCCTGTCGTCATGCCTAAAGGAGGTATGTACGGCCGGTTAATGCACCAGAAGGATTGGAAGGCTGAAAGGTATCGAATGAGTTGATTAAAACCGTGAAAGAGGTGAATTATATGGACATTTACGTGTGCAGGATGTGTGGTCATATTTATGACTCCGCCAAAGGTGAAGCCAAGTCATTCTCGCGGATACTGTGTGATTCAGGTAAAGGCCAGTGTGAGATCGCGGCAGAGCAGAAAACTCCGTATGTCAAACCCGGTGTTGATTTTAAGGACCTGCCTGCAGATTTCAGGTGCCCTGTCTGCGGCTATCCGAAATCATTCTTCCGCAAACAGGTTCCAGAGCCACTCGCCGCACTGCGGACATTGAGCTGAGCCAGTTTCCTGGTTATATTCCATTTTTTAGAAGTATGCTGTCGTTAAAAAGGTTGTAAACCCTCTCAAGATATTCATGTTCACTTCATCTGTTGAGAAACGGTGACGGCCCTTTTGTATCCCCTGTT
>CASGHA010000058.1 GCA_949319355.1 uncultured Methanospirillaceae archaeon
CCACACCCAGGTCGTCATGAAGTCCATCATCATGGCCGCAGTTATGGTAGTACTCGGGATCCTTGCCATCATTGTCTACGATATCGTGAGCAACGGCCTCCCGGCCATGAGCTGGGAGTTCCTGACACAACCCCCAAGCGACCTCGGGAGGTCAGGAGGAATCTTTCCGGCGATCATCGGTACGCTATACCTCGTCGCCGGAGCGATCCTCATCGCCCTTCCCTTGGGTATCGGTGCAGCAATCTATCTCACCGAGTATACTATCGAAGGCAGGATGACCCGGCTGATCAGGACAGGTGCCGACCTCCTGAACGGGACTCCATCGATTGTTTTCGGTCTTTTTGGCTTTGCGTTTCTTGTCCTCTACCTCAACTTCGGCGTCTCACTCCTTGCAGGGCAGGTCACCCTGGCACTGATGGTCCTTCCCACCATTATCAGGACAACCGAGGAATCGTTGAGGACCGTCCCCCAGGGTCTCCGCGAGGGGAGTTATGCCCTCGGAGCAACACGCTGGCAGACCATACGGCGCGTTGTGCTCCCACCCTCGGTACCCGGGATAATTACCGGCACCATTCTTTCGATCGGAAGGGCTGCCGGAGAGACCGCACCCATCATGTTCACCGCCGTGGTCTTCAGCCAGAGATTCCTTCCCACATCCTTTTTCGACCCGGTGATGGCCCTCCCCTATCACCTCTACATCCTCGCGACCAACGTGCCCGGTGCCGATGAGCAGAAATATGGGACCGCACTCGTACTCCTGATCCTGGTCATCGGACTCTATTCACTTGCAATCTTCGTCAGGAACCACTACCAGAACCGCTACAGGTGGTAACAATGCCAGGACATTCACCAATCCTCAACGTAAATGGTCTCAGCCTCTGGTACGGTGAGACACAGGCGCTCCGCGACATATCCATGGAAATCATGGACAGGGCCGTCACGGCCCTCATAGGTCCGTCGGGATGCGGAAAATCGACCCTTATCCGGTGTTTCAACCGTATGAACGACCTCGTAAACGGGTGCCGCACAACCGGGACAATTTCCTTCCACGGGCAGGACATCTTCTGCCATCAGACAGACGCAGTGAGTATCAGGCAGAGGATAGGCATGGTCTTCCAGAAGCCGAACCCGTTTCCCAAGACGATTTACGAGAATATCGCATACGGCCCGCGAATCCATGGGGTACGGGACAGGAAACAACTGGACTCGATCGTAGAGGAAAGCCTTAAACGAGCTGCTCTCTGGGACGAGGTAAAGGACCGCCTCGATGACTCCGCGATGGGACTCTCGGGAGGACAGCAGCAGCGCCTCTGTATCGCACGGACCCTCGCAGTAGGCCCTGATGTGATCCTTATGGACGAGCCCTGTTCAGCACTTGACCCCATAGCAACGGCAAAGATAGAGTCCCTCATCGACGACCTGAAGAAACAGTACTGCGTAGTCATCGTCACCCATAACATGCAGCAGGCGTCGAGGGTCAGCGATTACACCGGGTTCATGTACCTTGGCGAGCTGGTCGAGTATGACCGCACCGTCCATATTTTTGAGAACCCGGCAAAGGAACTTACCGAGAACTACATCACGGGCCGTTTCGGATAGGAGACGCATTATGTCTGACAAATTCCATGATGAGATTGCAGCACTGAAGCAGGAAGTCCTCGTGCTCGGAGCACTCAGCAGGGACATGTTCACGGAGTCTCTCATAGCCTTGAGCAAACGTGACAGGACACGTGCCAGCTCAGTGAAGGCAAAAAAGAGCGAACTGAACGCAGGGGTTGCCAGGCTAGAGGACGAGATATTCCAGACAATCGCGCTCTTCCAGCCGGTCGCACGGGACATGCGGGTCCTGATATGCTCGCTTGCCATGGTCTCGGCCCTCGAGCGGATCGGACGGTATGGAAAGGACATCGCCAACCTCGTCCTTGAACTGCCGGAGCGGCCCTGTGCACCCGAAGCGACGAGCCTGTTCCACATGGGGGACCTTGTCACCGGTATGATCGATGATTCGCTTCGTGCCTACGGGACCGAGGACCTTTCCCACATCGCAGAACATTCAGGACGGGACGACACCGTCGATGCACTCCGAAAGACCATCTTCCGGGAGTCCCTCACCCACATGCTGGAAGATCCGAGGAACATCACGCCATGTGCCAGTTACGGGATGATTGCGCGATACCTTGAACGCTGCGCTGACCATTCATGTAAAATGGCCGAAAAGGTTCACTACATGGTCACAGGGGAACGGGTCGAGATAAAGTAATCCACCCCGTTCCGTGCATGGCTGCAAACAGTACTCCATTTTCGCACCCACTTTCGCCCTGTATACACACCTCCTTCATGCCACCGGCGGGTCCACCATCACAAAGGGGAGCAGTGAGGCCAGCCATGCGATATGAACCGGAAAGCACGGCAATAATCATGAAAAATGCAGTTCTTCGGTGGAAACGAGCGAGGAAAGCCCTTGAACAGGGGGAACAGCCGTATGCCGACCGCCTGATCGCGATGATCGAGCGGCACCTCAACGACAGGCTTCCCCCCTTCGAAGACCCCCTTGAAGCGGTGGTCTTTGTCATCCTCCTCGAAATGGAAAAAAACTGGCAGCACCTCCACCCGCCAGGGAGTGATGGCTCCCAGCAGGTGCTGCCGGTTTAGTGCGTACCTGGCAGTAACGACAGGGCCTGCATGGGAGAGCAGGACACATGATGTGGTTTTCTGATAGAGCGGTCCCTGTTGTTGAGCTCGTTCACGAGGGTCCGGGAGAATCCAGGCGGAATTCATTCGCAACCACCGGTTACGGGCTCATGCAGCAGGGTTCCCATGAGGCCATGAGGTCCGGACAAGCGCATGAATAAAATTCAGGACACCTCCTTTTAGAGATATAACGGATTAAATGGGATGAAAGTTGATTCTGGAACATTATTACGGTTTTTAAGAGCGTCTCTCAATTGCACCCGGTTGGTAAAACCACTCGATAAAACAATTCTGATTTTGAATAGAGCGAAAAAATGACCCAAAGATCTAAATAGAGGCCTTACTAACCTCATTATGTGATTCAGCCGCTGGTAAAGTGGGCAGGAGGCAAACGGCAGTTGTTATCCGAGCTTTCCAGCAGGTTGCCACCAGTATGGAAGACCTATTATGAACCGTTCGTAGGAGGAGCTGCCCTCCTGACCTATCTTTATAATCAGCAACGTATCAGCTGCGGGGTGATTTCTGACGCCAACCCTGAACTCATCAACCTGTACAGGGTCGTTCAGACACGCCCCGGAGACCTGGCCGATTACCTCGCCACCGGGACGTTCATGAACACGAGCGAGTCATATGCTGCATGTCGTGCCAGGTTCAATGCAATCCGCTCATATTCGGGATTTGAGACCGAGAGGGCGGGTTTGTTTCTCTACCTCAACCGTCATGGGTTCAACGGCCTGTGGAGGGTCAACAGGAAAGGGGATTTCAATGTCCCGTTCGGCAGGTATTCAAAGGTTTCACTCCCTGACTGCCAGCTGCTCACCGCCTTTTCATCCATGCTGAAACGGGTGACAATCAGGGAGCAGGATTTTGCATCGGCCCTCCGGGAGGCAGGGTACGGTGACCTGGTGTACTGTGACCCCCCGTACTTCCCGGTTTCAAGGACGGCGTGTTTCACACAGTACGGTCCGGGGGGGTTCTCTGTCGCTGACCAGACCAGGCTTGCCGGGGAGTGCATGGCCGCTGCCTCGAGGGGAGCGTTTGTAATGGTCAGCAACTCGGACACTGCTGAAA
>CASGHA010000059.1 GCA_949319355.1 uncultured Methanospirillaceae archaeon
TTGCATTCTATTATTACTTTACATCAACAGATCCCATTACTGCTCCCAGCCCCCGTTTTCCAGGGCAATCAAACCGTAAAACAGGGTATGATGTTGTATCAGGGCTTAAATTATCAGGTATCAGACAGCCGGCAACCAGCCGGTGAGGGTGGTGAGCAAATCGTCTTCAGGTAAAGGTACCGGTCCAGATCTTGAAACACAGCGTTCGCTCACGCCAGCATTCATTGCGGGACCAGATACCCTTCGGCCTGTGATGAAAACTGGTACCCCGTAATAGCGAGGGGGTGAGATAAATCGTGGCACTGAACGGGAAAAGGTCCCCCGGAATACCCGGCCGGATGCACCGTAACGGGACTGAAAGATCCGGAGGCTGTTATCGTGCCGGACCGACGGTACGGAATGCCCCTGCAGGGACCGTGATCTCGAACCTGGCATTCCTGCCCGGTGTGCCGGTCTCCCTGATGAAAATTCCCGTGATACCCAGGATCTCCCGTGCGAGGTACAGTCCGAGCCCTGAGTGCTTTCCGACGTATTTCTCGAATATCCGTTCCTTTTCTTCCAGCGGGACACCGGAGCCATCATCCTCCCAGGTAATGATAAGGTCCTGACCTGCGACCGCCGAGAAGACCCTTATCCGGGTCACGTTCCCGCCATGTTTGACCGAGTTGTCCAGGAGGTTTGAGAAGACCTTGGAGAGCATGGGGTCAGCATAGACCTCGATCCCGCTCAGGTCAAAGGAAAAAGTGACCTGGTTGCAGGTGCACTTCGACAGGATGCTCCCGACGTCCTGCCATGAGGGGGCCTCTATCCCGATGTCCTGGTAGTTCCTCGTGAAATCAATCTGGGTATTGATCGTCTTTATTGCGGTGTCGAGTACCTCGAGGTGTCTGAGGGCTGCAGGGTCTTTTATCTCCTGCCTGAGTATCGCACTCATGCCGATACAGACCGTGAGCTGGTTCATGATGTCGTGCCGTGTTATCGATGAAAGGAGGTTCATCTTGCGGTTGGCCTGTTCCAGGGATTCGCGGAGGAGCCACTGCCCGGTCATATCGCGGATCGTCTCGATGGCCCCGGTCACGGCGCCATTCGTATCATAAAAAGGGCGGGCCTTGATCCAGAGGACCATCTTCTTACCGAGAGGTGATGCGTGCACCGGTTCCGCCACAATTATGTCTCCTTCTGTCCGCAGGGATGAGTAATGTATGCCTGCCCGGGAAACATCGCCATCAAGCACAAAATCTATCAGCCCCGGCCTTTTCTCGCCATACAGGGCGTTCATGATAGTATCACTGGTCTTCCCGAGCACCTCGGAGCGTTCCATGCCGATGAGCTCCTCCATCGCATGGTTGCACGAGGTGATGACATGGTCCATCCCGATGACATACGCGGCATCAGGCAGGAAATCAATGATCTGCTCAATTTCACGGTGGGCCCTGATGACCGCCTGCTGCTGCCGTTCGAGCTCCACGACCTGGCTCCGGAGCTTTTCCTCCTGCGTGGCGAGCCGTGAGTACGCAAGGGAGAGCTCACTGTTCTTCTGGAGCAGCTCCTCACCTGCCTTTTTCAGGGACGTGATGTTGAGGAGCGAGGCAACGGTCCTTTTCGTATCAGGGATGATTCCGATGTGGAGGATGATGTTCTTGAATATCCCGTACCGGTCCCTGAACCGGAACTCATACACCTCCGGGGCTGTTCCGCCGTTCGTCCTCCTGGCAAGGTGGTACTCCCACATCCGCTCCAGGTCTTCGGGGACCACAAACTCCATCCACTTTTTTTTCCCGGTGACCTCCCCGACAGAATAGCCGGAAAGGGTGGCGAAAGCCTGGTTCGCAAGGGAGATGGTGCCGTCAGCCTCGAGGATGACGGTCGCGGCGTCCGTGCACTCAAAAATGGCCCGGTACCTCGCCTCGGACTCCTTGAGCAGCGTATTAAACTGTTTTGCCTCGGTGATGTCCCTGACCGACTCGACCGCTCCGGCAACCCTCCCTTCCGAGTCAAAGAAGATTGATGCGGTGACCCGGAACCAGCTCTCCTTACCGGCATGAAGGGTGGAAAGCTGCAGTTCGGCTGTGAGAGATCTCCCCTCTCTTTCGAGTGAGGGGTAAATCTCCCCGACGGATGTGCCCGGGTCCATAACAAGGTCGATGAGGGTTGGCCTCCGTTCCCCGCACAGGACCAGGGAATACTCATACTCTCCCTTTCCCACGATATCCTGTGCCGGGACCAGGGTCAGCCGCTCCATAGCCTCGTTCCTGGCTCTGACCGTCCCCTTTGCATCGATGGCGAAGGTCGGGTCCGGGAGAAAATTGAGGATATCAGCTTCACGGCGTTTGAGGTCCTTGAGGTTCGTCCTGATACGCCTCTGTTCCACCGCCAGGCGGAGCTTGTGTGCAAGCTCGACGAACTGTGCCTCGGCATCCATCCCCTTCTGGATGTAAAAGTCGGCCCCGTTATTGATGGCCTCGATGACAACACTTTCCCTCCCACGGCCGGTGAGGATGATGAACGGGAGGTCATGGTACTTCTCCCTGACCTGCTTAAGAAAGGCAATACCGTCCTCACCCGGCATCTGGAAGTCGGAAACAACAGCATCGAAGCGGCCTGACCCGAGCTCCGACAGGCCGTCTGCGACAGATGCCACCGTGGTGACGACCATCTCACCGTTCCGCTCAAGGAAGATCTTCCCGAGCTGGAGGAGATGCAAGTCATCGTCCACATAGAGAACCGTGATCATGCCGGAAACCCGTCTCTTTCTATATCCTCCGGGTATCTAAAAAAACTATACTCACTGACCGGAAGTCCCGGGTCCCATGAAGGAGGCTCCCGGAACCCTGTTGCACTTCCCGTCGGTTTCCCGGTGCCCGGCCGCCCGGGGAGAAAAACAGGAAAATACCTGTGGGAAATAAAATATCCGGCTTTAACGTCCGGACCGGTATCCTGATAAAAAGGATTGCGCCCTGCCCGCTCTACCTGTGTTCAGCCCTCCGGAGGGCGACCTCGCGGTTGAATCCGGCCTCGAGGTGGTTTGGGTCAGTTTCAACCGCTTTCTCATAGCAGGCGAGAGCCTCTGTAAGTCGGTTCAGCTTCTCGAGCGCCACCCCCTTGCAGTTCCAGAAGCAGGCAAAGTCAGGGACCTGCTCGATAGCCTTGTCATACTGTTCGACGGCCTGCTGGTAATGGCCATTGTTCACGAGCTCGTTGGCGTGCCTGATGAGATACTGGACCTCAGCAGAGATGATGTGTTTTTTAGTCATCCGGTAGTACCCCCCATGCGGGGCAGGATGCACCTGACCCCGGTGCTCCCGAAGAAACCGTCTCCCGGTGCACAAAAATCAGATCCCGTTGAGGTATAATAGTCATTTGCACAGCAGGTATGCCGGGCATACCATGAAACAGTGCCAGGAAAATATCATTTTGACGTTATACGAGGGAAAAATGCTGTTTTTTGCATGCTTCCCCGGATCAGGAGGGGAGCAAGGACTTCTGGAGGTGCTCCCTGATATTGAGCGACGCAAGGTATGCGGTTGAAAAAGCAGCCTGGAGGTTGAAACCACCTGTGTCACCGTCGATGTCGAGGACCTCGCCGAGGAAATAGAGGTTTTGATGGAGTTTCGACTCGAGGGTTTTTGGGTTGACCTCCTTTAAGGACACTCCGCCCCGGGTGACCATCGCCTCGCCATACCCGCCGAGCCGCCCAACAGTGAACCGACAGGCCGTAAGGTGCGAGACGATGGCCTGCCGGGCGGTCTTCGGGAGCCGGGCGGCAGGGAGGTCCCCGGGTACCCCGGAGAGAGCGAGGACTGCCTTTAGAAAACGGTCGGGAAGACCGGTTTCAACGAGACAGGTCCTGACAAGGCGGTTGCCATGTACCCTGGCCATGCCGGTGATGTGCCGGTCCAGGGCCGCGGCATCCATTCCCGGCAGAAAGGATATCTCGAGGATGTCGCCAGCCACGATATACCGGGAGAGGTCGAGGACCCCCGGTCCCGACAACCCGGCATGAGTTATAAGGACATCCCCCGTATGCTCGCGGACCTTTTTCCCTGCCCGGAACAGGCGTATAGGGAGCATTTCAAAGGAGATACCGGAAAGACCGGAGAACGCAAACCCGTCGATATATACCGGGGTCAGCGCCGGAGCGGTCTCCTCCACCCGGTGCCCGAGCTTGCGGGCCATATCGAAACCGTCACCCGTGGACCCGGTTGCCGGGTAGGAGGCACCCCCTGTGGCTATAACGAGGTTGCCGGCACAGTACTCCCCCCTGGCGGTCCTGGCAAGAAATCCTCCCTCCACGACTCCAACGGACATTACCGGCTCGTCGCAGTGTATCCGGACACCCGCAGACCGGCACTCTGAAAGGAGGATGTCGAGGATGTCCCGGGCCTTCCTCGTCGCCGGGAATATCTTTCCTCCCGGGTCCGTGGCCATGGCGAGGCCGTGGTCCATGAAAAATGCGACAAGGTCCTGGTTCGTCCAGGTCATGAGGGCAGGACGGAGAAAGGAGCCGTGTGAGCCGTACCGGGGGATGAACTCCTGGACAGGTCCTTCATGGGTCAGGTTGCACTGCCCCGAACCGGAAAGGAGGAGTTTTTTCCCGCAGGATGGTTTTTTTTCGAGGAGGAGCACGCTATGAGCCGACCTGCCGGCCAGGAGGGCGAGGAACAGTCCTGCCGGTCCTCCGCCGATGACCACGACGTCATACCGCGACGGTCCCTTCGACCGGATGTCCGGGTTATCCATGGAGCTTCAGACCTTCCTGGACGGGTTTCATCCCGGAAGAGTTCTCCCGACAGGTCTCATGACCGGCCCTGACCATGCCATTCCGGGCACCCATGAATTCATATGGGCATCCGGATATCTTCCGGCTGTCGCTTTGATGTCTTCATAGGAAATGAACCTTTCCATGGGGAGGGCAGTGCACCATGCATGGATGCTCCGGGCCGCTTCAGCTGAAATTCATCCAAAATGTCTGTTTTTAAAA
>CASGHA010000060.1 GCA_949319355.1 uncultured Methanospirillaceae archaeon
CCTCCTGACCCCCCTTGTCCTTTCCGGGGGAAAGAGAGAAGTGGATCCACTGCCATGTGGGATATGGAGGTAGGAAAATGTCAGGGACGGACATACCACCAGTCGTCAAGGTGATCGAACTGATAGGGAGCTCCCCGACGAGCTGGGAGAACGCAGCGGCGAACGCCGTCGCCGAGGCATCGAAAAGCGTCAGGAACATCAGGGGCGTGGACCTGAAGCGCTGCACGGCGAAGGTTGACAAAGGAAAGATCGTGGAGTACCGGGCAGTCGTCAAGGTCGCTTTCATTGTCGAGCGCGACGATTGACTTTGTAACCCTTTATTTTTCACTCCTGGAAAACAACTCTGCTTGGTCCAGGATCACGTACACCCCACAGGGTCATAAACAACAAATGGCAGGTATTGAAGCTGGACCTCACTAAAATAAGGAAAAATACTGCCCTTCTGTTCGTTCAGAGCATCAAAGGAACCTTTAATATTTCAAAAACCTGGGATTGTAATAGAAAAGGACTCGCAAACCTCTCCGGTCCCCTGGATATGGACAGGCCGGATGTTCACCCTGCGAGTCCATCAGGAGATAAAGCGGGGAAAGTGTATGAGACGGGACGGACGTCGCAGTACCAATGTTGAAGATCAAAGGGGAATCGGGACCCGTACCGGTATAGCAGGAGGAGGGATAGGCATCCTTATAATCGTGGTCGTCGCCCTGATGCTTGGTGCCGACCCGGGAACGGTTTTAAGCGGTATTTCAGGAGAAGATACCGGGTCCCTGGGCCAGGTATCGCCTCCGGCTACCCAGACGGCCGAAGAGGCACAGCTTGCCGATTTTGTTTCAATAGTGCTCGCCGATACCGAGGACACGTGGGCGGTTATCTTTAACGAATACGGCCAGGGATATGAGCAGCCGAAACTCGTCCTGTTTTCCGGCGGTGTTGAATCAGGGTGTGGGTATGCCCAGTCGGCGATGGGGCCGTTTTACTGCCCTGCCGACCACAAGGTCTACATCGACCTTGATTTCTACAGGGAACTGAAGAACCAGTACGGGGCTCCGGGGGACTTTGCCCAGGCCTATGTCATCGCCCATGAAGTAGGTCACCACGTGCAGAACCTTGACGGAAAAATGTCCCAGATCCAGCGGTTGCAAGGCAGGAGTGACAAGGCGACCGCGAACAAGCTTTCGGTCATGCTCGAACTCCAGGCTGACTGTTATGCCGGGGTGTGGGCGAACCAGGCAAACCGGGCAAGAGGGATCATCGAACCGGGAGATATCGAAGAAGCCCTGAACGCTGCTGCCAAGATAGGCGACGATACCCTCCAGAAAGAATCCCAGGGATATGTCGTCCCTGACTCCTTCACCCATGGAACGGCGGCCCAGCGTATGCAATGGTTCTCGGCAGGGTACAAGACAGGTGATGTAAGCACCTGTGCCATCTGCAGCTCGGACAGTTCCTGTCTGGCACAGGCAAGGGCATAACCACCTTCCGGGCCGAAGTCTGCCCGGATACGTACCAGACCTCCGCTTTTTATCTCTTTTCGACGGGTATACCATGTTCCTATAGAAAAATTGCGACTGTTCCTGAACAGAACGTGCGGTGAATACCAAACTCTCTTTTGGGGATACCATTATGGGGCTCCCGGAACATATCCAAATCCGGAGTTCAAACGATGGAAAAGGTCACAATCGGCCCGTTACCGTATATGAGCGTCATGCCCGCCCTCCTCGTCGGAGCAAATGTCGAGGGTAAGGCGAATTACATGACTGCTGCCTGGGCGACGGTAGCCTGCATGGCACCGCCCATGGTCTGTGTAGCCCTCAACAAGTCCCGGTTTACGGTTCAGGGCATCAAAGAGAACGGTACCTTCAGCTTAAACGTGCCGTCATGCAGCCAGGTCGTGGCGACCGACCACTGCGGGCTCGTCTCCGGTGCACAGGAGGACAAATCAGGCGTATTCCGGTCGTCTTATGGTAAATTGAAGACCGCGCCCCTCGCTGTCGAATGCCCGGTCAACATCGAGTGCAGGGTGTTCCAGTCAGTCGACTGCGGCAGTCACCTCCTCTATGTAGGCGAGGTCGTGGAGGTCCATGTCGACCCGTCCTGCATGACAGGCGGTTCACCGGATGTTGAAAAGGTAAGTCCAATCGTGTACGCCCAGCATGCGTATTTCGAAGTGGGGATGCTCCTCGACAAGGCTTTTTCTGCTGGCAAAAAATATCAGCCAGCCTGAAACGGATACCTCCACAGGGTATATCGGCGGTATTTTCTTTCATGGGATGGAAAGAAGACCTCTCCTTTTTTCCAGCGGTATAGGTACGATCACCGCCTGACAGAGACGGTACCCGTTGTTCACGGGTCCTCATGAAAAAGATGACAGGACCGGGGCTGGCAGGGAAAGGCCTACAGGTCCCGCACCGGGGCCATGGTGCCACCGGCCTGAACCAGCATTTCTGGTGATGTCCCGGTCCCAAGCACCTCCCGGATCAGGTCGTCAACGGTGCCCACGGTTATGAAGGTAAGCTCCTCCCGTACCTCTCGAGGGACCTCCTCGAGGTCACGTTCGTTCTCCTTCGGCAGCACGACCGTTTTAATCCCGGCCCGGTGGGCGGCAAGGACTTTTTCCCTGATCCCACCTACCGGGAGGACGGCACCGCTCAGGGTCAGTTCACCGGTCATGGCCAGGTGAGGGTCGACCAGTCTCCCGGTGACCAGAGATGCAAGGGCGGTGAAGAGGGTCACCCCGGCCGAGGGCCCATCCTTTGGTGTCGCTCCTGCGGGTACGTGGATGTGGATGTCGGTCGTGCTGAAGCAGAACTCGTTTCCGGTCCCTGCAAGACGGGAACGGAGAAGGCTCAGAGAAATGGTAGCTGACTCCTTCATGACGTCCCCGAGCTGTCCGGTCAGGGTCAGGTTCCCCTTGCCCGGCATAGACGAACATTCGACAAAAAGGATCTCCCCACCGGCAGGGGTCCAGGCAAGACCCGTGACCACGCCGGCTACAGACACCTTCCTGGCAACCTCTTTTCTTACTGGCTCCTTGCCAAGGATTTGTACGAGGTTGTCGCAGGTAACTATCAGGGGGAGCTGTTCCTCTCCTGAAACGATCTTCTCGGAAACATACCGTGCAGCTTTCGCGAGCTGTTTCTTAAGACCCCTGACTCCCGCCTCGCGGGTATAGGTGTCTATGATCGACCTCAGTGCCTCGTCCTCGACCTTCATCCTGCCGGGGTCAAGGCCGTGGTCGGCAAGGACATCTGGCAGCAGGTGGTCCCTTGCGATAGCGAACTTCTCGTTTTTCGTATACCCCGGGATCTCTATCAGCTCGAGACGGTCGAGGAGCGGGGCGGGAATGGTCGAGAGGGAGTTCGCGGTAGCGATGAACAGGACATCGGAGAGGTCATACGGGACCTCAAGGTAGTGGTCCGAGAAGGTGCTGTTCTGTTCCGGGTCCAGGACCTCAAGGAGGGCACTTGCCGGGTCCCCGGCATACGATACCGCCATCTTGTCGATCTCGTCGAGAATGAACACCGGGTTCTTCGCCCCTGCCCGGCGGATCCCCTGGATGATCCGCCCGGGAAGGGCACCGACATACGTCCTCCGGTGACCCCTGATCTCGGCCTCATCCCTGATGCCCCCAAGGCTTACCCTGACGTATTCACGGCCAAGGGCTTCAGCAATGCTCTTTCCAAGACTCGTCTTTCCCGTCCCCGGAGGTCCGGCGAGGAGGAGGATAGAACCCTGTTTCTCCTGCCTGAGTTTCATAACCGCAAGGTGCTGAACTATCCTTTCTTTTACCTTTTCAAGACCGTTATGATGTCTCTCAAGGACCAGCCGGGCCTGTCCGATATCGATCTGTTTCTTCTCTTCGGTTACCCAGGGAAGTTCGAGAAGAAGGTCGAGATAGTTGCGGAGGATGGAACTTTCATGGTTGTGACTCCCGCCGGTTTCGATCTTCTTCACCTCCGCCAGTGCCTTCTTCCGGACTTCATCAGGCATCTTCGATGCGGCTATCCGCTCACGGTACCCGCCGTCAGGCTGCCCGCCCTCGCTCTCGTTCAGCTCCTCCTGGATAACCTTGAGCTGCTCTCTGAGCATTGCCTCCCGGTTTGACTTGTTGACCTTGTCAGTGACCTTCCGGGCCATTTCGATCCTGATAGATATTTCGTCCCTCACCCGCACGAGAAGGTCGAGGAAGGCAATGGTGCGTTCCCGCACGGAATCTGTTTCAAGGAGTGCCTGTTTTTCTGCAAGGGTTACCGGGAGGAACGGTATGACATAACCCATGACCTGGTCGGCAGAGGTCATCTCTTTGATCGGCTGGACAAACTGCTCGGACCCAGGGAACCTGCTGCTGATCTCCTGGATTGTTGTCCTGATGTCGGCCAGGATCCTATCCCGGAGTTCAGCCTCGAGGTCTTCCCGTTCTTCGCGAAAAGTCCATGCTGCAAACATATGCCCGTCCCGTTCCCTGACTGAGGCCACTGAAACCCGTCTGACGACTTGTACAAGGACCTGGTACCCGTCTTCGGAGGCCTGAATTTTTTCTATCCGGAGCAGGGTCCCCGTCCGGTACAATGATTCGGGGGTCAGCCCGGAGAGGCGGGTCCCTTCCCGGACAGTCAGCCCCACAGCGTATGCCTCCCCGGTTTCCTCCATCAGGGAGACAACCGGGCCTGCTATCGGACTGTCCAGCTGGAACTTCGTCCGGCTTTCCGGGTATACGACGATATCGAAGAGGGGTATGACCAGGCTCTCTTCGTTTCCTATTGGTTCTGTTTGCATCTTTACCTCAACGTTTCAACTGCCTGAACGTGACCTGGGGCCTGGCGGGATTCATTCAACCTTTTCAAGGAGCCGTACAAGGAGTTCCTGTTCATTTTCGTCCAGCGAGTCCAGGATTCTTTTTACGATCTGGCGCAGGGCCGCCTGCTCGGCATGGGCAATCCTCCGCCCTTTCTCGGTGAGGCGGATAAAGAGCACCCTGCCGTCATCGGGGGACCGTTCCCGGGAGACACATTCCATCTGTTCAAAACGGTTGACCATCTCGGTTATCGTTGGTTTTGAATTGTTCGTGATCTCGGCAAGCCTGCTGAACGTAACTTCTTCCTGCCCGTCAATTGTCTTCAGATACGCTATCTGCCGTACGGTCAGGCTTGACACCCCGCACTCGGAGAGGATAGCGCATGAACATTCGTTCTTTACGCGCATAAGGTCGTTCAATGCCTGGAATAGCTCCTCTCCGACGTTCTTCATGTCCTGACTTACTGTTAGTTAGGCTTTACCTAATTATAAAGGTGCGTGTAACGGCCGTTTACAGACCTCCCTTTTACGTATCAGATGTTTTTCCTCGCAGGGATAGCAACTCCTTGCTCAAGATAGACCTTTCCATGATGCAGGGATCAAAACCAAAAGAAATATCCTGCAGGAACCCGGTCATGTTCCTTCATACGATATGGTCAGGTCTGCAGGAAAGGCAGGTATGAATGGTTTCATACCCCTCCCAGGATAATAATGAATGATCAGTCCATGCGCAAGGAAGTCCTTGTTGTTGCAGCCATTCTTGCCCTCGTGGTCATCGCCGGGGCATTATATCTTGTCCGAGGTAGTTCAACCGTTCCCGGGAGCCAGGTGGCGGTCACCTCGTTTCAGACCGATAAAGACCTCTACCACTCAAAGGAAATGATGCAGATCCAGGTGAGCATTTCATCCGGCTCACCAGTTGCCAATGCAACGGTCCATATCTGGGGAATTACCGACAGGTACGGCGATACCCATCTCATGAAAGACATCCCGGTCGAGCTGAAACCCGGGGTGACGACCATCACTACCGAGTACCAGCTCCCGGCTTGTTCCAAATGCTCAGGTATCGATCCGGGAGACTACCCTGTCAGCCTGAAACTCGTCCGTGACGGGAACCAGCTGCTGGCTGCCGGGTCTCATACCGTCCACCTCGAACAGTAATAAAAATCCTGAATTTTTCAGAACCGGCCGGGGGTTACCGGGTGTATCCTCTTTGGCTTTCCCTATCCGGGACCAGGTTGTTTAGCGACAGGTAACGGAATTGATAGTTCTCCCGATCATGGTTATAAAGTCACTGGTACCACATCACTCTGTTCATGAAATCCAGGGACACCCGGGACAGGATCAGGGTTCTGTTTGAACGGTTCAACGAGCCGGTTATTCCAAGGGAACGGCTTGAACGCTGGCTTTCCCAGTTTCCCGGGGAGGATATCCCTGCCGCCCTGACCCTCCTCGAGAAGATCACCTTCCATTCATATTCCCGTCTTGTAGAGGAGTCCCGGGTCCTCCATGCACGAATTAAAGAACATCTCAAATCTGACGGTTTTGATAGCGATTCATTTTCTGATGTTGATTTCAGCAGGGAGTTTACCTGTAAAAGCGGAGACATCATCTCGTACATTTACCGGAAGGCAAACGTCATCCCTTCGGTTGACTTCAGGAACTTTGACCGTTTGATAGCCGAATCAGCGAAATGCACCAACGGGTTCTGTGACCGGGCACTGATAATCCTTGACGACTACACCGGCACCGGGTCGCAGTTTATCTTCCAGTTTGTTGCCCGGAGTCCCGACGATATCCGGGTGCTTAATAGTTACCGGAAAGTGTACCTCGCGTCAATTGTCACACATGACAGTGCCTTTGAAAAACTGACTCTTCTCAGGCAGGGTGAATGCAGACAGGTCCTCTCCATCGAAGAACACCAGTTCCCTGACTATGACTGGAGTTACGAGGAAAATGAGCTTTTCAATTCACTCTGTGACGCTGACTGGACCAGGATCGGTTTCATATGCGTTGAAAGGGAACACCCACTCCTCTCTATGGAAAATCCCCTGGTCACCCCCTGCGAAAGGGAGGTCATCAGACAATTTCTGCTCAGGTACTCGGACGACAGTACCCTTTCGACTTCGTACCTTGCCGGTCACCACGTATTCTTTTACGGAGCACCCAATTCTCTTCCAAAAATACTGTACCCACTTTTTTCACGGGTAGAGGACCTGTCGATCTATCCCACCAGCCATTTCATAGGGGTGAGCACCGATATTGTGGACTGGACCATGGACTGCCAGGGACCACCTGGAAAAAAAACCTCCCGGGTGAGAGAGCGGGACGAATGAGGTCGCCTGAACGGACTTTGGACATTTCATAGACCTGTCCCATGAGGAAAAACCCTTTTTTGATGCCCCTGTAGGAATTCATGAGGGTCCCGTGCAATCCTGGACCGTATACAAAAATAAGAATTTCTGGCCCGGGCCACGGATTTCCCGGCCACCGGTCTCAACGCGGCTTGTCCGGCGACCAGGCGGATGTGACCGCACCCTGCGGGCAGGCATCCACGCAGGACAGGCACAGGATGCAGTCCGCATTTTCGGTCCTGCCGTCCCGGACCATACGGTTCACATCAAGGCCCATGGGGCACTCTTTTGAACATTTCATGCAGTCAATACAGAGACCCGGGTCTGCTTCGAGGTGGAGTGCAGGCAGGTTGATAAAGTTGCGGATTTTTCGTCCTGCGACCATGATCCCCGCGATGGGACATAATACATGGCAGAAGCCACGCCTGCCCGCAATGAACGCCACCACGGTGATGATGAGAAAGATGACCAAAACGACCATGAGGACCTGGAGGGATGTGATCGAAAGGCCATTCACGGTACCATACAGGGGCTCGACCGACCGGATTCCCCCGGCTGATATGACCACGAAGACAAGAGCGGCAAGCCAGAGTACTGTAACTCCGTATTTTATCCAGTTCCGCCAGCCTTCCCGGACGGTGTGCCTGATGACAGGTGAACAGATCTCCTGCCATGCACCCATAGGGCAGAGCCATCCGCACCAGAGACGTGCAACAAACAGGGAAAGAAGGAACAAGAGAATAAACAGGAGCATGCTCCCGGTCGCAATGCCCTCGGCCGCCCCCATCAGGATAACGATGGGAGATATATAGAAGATAGTCACGGGTATCAGGAGAAAGGAGATGATAAGGATCCATTTCCTGATTTTTTGCCGATTTGAAGGTTTATTTT
This sequence comes from uncultured Methanospirillaceae archaeon, assembly GCA_949319355.1. GTDB lineage: Archaea > Halobacteriota > Methanomicrobia > Methanomicrobiales > Methanospirillaceae > KLAP105. The sequence continues at coordinate 8,040 of CASGHA010000060.1, forward strand.
GTGAAGATAACGGATTAGTCATTGGGTTACCTCGTCAACAGGAGTACCAACCCGGGAATACCGGCACTATCATCTCCGGCTCCGCCAGGCTCTTTTAACCTGAATTCGTTGTAATCTGCAAAGATCGGAAGGTAGCAGGGTTTTTTTCAGGCACAGACCAGATGCTCCGGGAATATACCAGCTTATCTCCTTTTGCAGGAATTCCTTTGGATTACAAGGAAAACTCCGGGCTGTACTCCTTTTCTGCCTTCTGATCTGTTTCACTACATCTATTATATAATCCACTCATCTCTGAGTATGGCGGGGACCCTCTTCGGGGATCTTATTCTTTTATTCCAGATGGCATGTGTCATCTTCCTTTTTGCGTACCTCTTCTCGAAGAGCCGGCTGTACGGCGATGTCATCAGCCACCGTGCCTCGTTTGTCAGCCAGCTCGTCCTTTCAATCATTTTCGGCCTTTTTTCCATTTACGGCATGAGTACGGGCATATCCTTCTACACGGCGAACGTAAACATCCGTGATTTCGGCCCGATCGTTGCAGGCTTTGCCTGTGGGCCGTATGTTGGGATCGGAGCCGGGATCATCGGTCTTGCCTACCGTGTAAGCATGGGTGGGACGAATGTATACGCCGCTGCAATAGGGCCCCTCGTGGCAGGAGTCATAGGGGGCATGGTCTACCTGTACAATGACCGGGAACTTGTCTCCGTACCGGTGGTCGTCCTTGTCACCCTGGTCACTGAAACGGTCATTTCCGCATTCGCCCTGGTGATACGGATAGGTTCAGGGGACCCGGTCCAGACGGTGCTCACGGTCGCCGTAGATGTCGCCATTCCCATGATCATCATGACCACCTTCGCGGCAGGGATCTTCTGCTACATCCTCCAGAACGAGATCAGGGAACGACGTATACGGAAAGAGAAAATGCAGCTGGAAATCGAGGTAGAGTCGAAGAGAAACCTGAACACCATAATCAACACCATTGCATACCCCGTTTATGTCCTTGACAGGGACCACCGGCTGGTCCTCGTGAATGACAGCATGAGTGAATTTCTTGGCCATCCGCGTAATGAAATCCTTGGAAAGACTCAGCGTGACTTCTATGGCAGCGAAGACGCAGACCGCCACTGGGAGATGGTGGAGACTGCTTACCGGACCCATGCCCCTCGTGAGGAGGAGGTCACGATAGTACGGCCTGGCGGGGACCGATGCACCCTCATATCGACCTCGACGATGTACACAGATACCTCCGGCCAGGAGTTCCTGGTCGGGGTCATCCAGGATATCACTGAACGCAAGAGAATGGATGATGCCGTCAAGGAACTGAATGGCAGGCTCCGCAGGGCTGAGAAGGTCGCCCAGTTCGGACACTGGGAGTTCCACCTGGATGACGGCACGGTAGTGGCCTCAGACGGGGCGCGGGCCTTGTACGGGCTGCAAAACGATGAAAATACGATCAGAGGGGTCCAGGAGATCCCCCTCCCTCAATGCAGGCCGATGCTCGATAACGCCATGAAAGACCTTGTTGAACACAACAAGGCCTATAACGTGGAGTTCAAGATCCGGAGGAGGACTGACAATGCCTTGTTGTTTATCCACTCCATTGCAGAATACGAACCGGAAACCCACCGGGTATTCGGGGTCATCCATGACATCACTGAGCGGAAGAGGGTAGAGAAAAACCTCAGGACCGTCACAAAAAAGCTCAACCTCCTTTCCTCGATTACCCGTCACGACATTCTCAACCAGCTCATGGTGCTCAAGGGGTTCCTTGTGCTGGCAAAGGACCGTGCGAAGGACCCTGAACTCGAAGATTTTCTTGTGAAGGCCCGGAAGTCCACCGATACGGTCGAACGCCAGATAATGTTTACACGGGACTACGATGAGATTGGGATGAAGGAACCGGTATGGCAGAGTGTCAGCATGAACCTTGTCCGTGCAAAAGGAAACCTGGACGTCGAAGAGGTGAGGTTCATCCAGGAACCTCCGGATATCGAGGTCTATGCCGATCCCCTCTTTGAGAAGGTTTTCTACAACCTGATCGACAACTCGCTGAAGTACGGAAAACCCCACTTAACGACGATCCATGTCTCCTTTAAGGAAACTGACAATGCCCTAACGATATTTTATGAGGACGACGGCGCCGGTATCTCGGAGCAGGATAAAAAATTCCTGTTCGAGAGGGGATTTGGAAAAAATACAGGTCTTGGACTATTCCTTGTCAGGGAAATCCTTGCCCTGACCGGCATTACCATCCGTGAAACCAGTGTCGGGACGGGTGGAGCCCGCTTTGAGATCACGGTGCCTGAAGGTGCATACCGGTTCAGACCTGATCCAGCCAAACCTGGCGTCCTGCCATGAATCCCTCATTGCCTGGGTTGCATCCTCCCTATCCATTGAAGTGGTGATATTCATAGCAGTCCCTGATGAACTCCTGTTTGCGGTGTTTACTGCCATTCAGCGGCGGTTTCAGGTATCCGATATCAGGCGTCTGCAGGGCGGGACAGAATGGGCAGAGTGCGGCGTCAACATCATTCGCCTTCTCCCTGACAGGGCAGTAATAATTCCCGTCGGTAAATGTGACGGTGTCACCTCCGGGAAACGGCATGCCGACCGGGTGTCCGGGTTTACCTGTAACGAGCATGCAGTAACCCGCCAGCAGGAACTTGAGGAACCTGAACCGGGCCTGCGAGTCTCTTCCGGTGCACTGCTCTTCGACCATCTCCCAGTATGACCTGTTCCCTGACGGGACCGCCGAATGCATCGTGGAAAATGTCCCCTGCTGGTTCATGAGCCTGATGTCCTGATATGTACCGTGGAGGTATCCCGTGATGGTCTCTTCAAGGCGTTTTTTATAATCTGGGTCCAGTGATTCGATTTTTCCTGTAAAATTCCATCTCATCTCCTGGAGGTCCCGCGGGGAGTTGGAGAGGACTGCATCGGCAATTCCCTGTCCCAGCTCTCCCGTTGTCTGTATCTGTCCAAGCTGCCTGCACCTGTCGCGGATCATCTGGTCTGCCGGGGTATGCGGGTCCCTGGCAGAAGGAAAAATACTCATGAGATCTCTCGTAAAGGTAGATGCCTGGGGAAGGTATATTCATCGGTGCCGGCATGAGCGTATAGCTTATCGCACAAGGAAGGATCCTGGTCTCACATCGCAGGACGCATCCATCAAAACGGGTCACAACGTCTCATGACCGGAATTTCCTTCAGGCGAAACATCCTTTTCGTCTGCACGGGTTATGTCAGCCAGGAAATAATCATACAGGATATCAGACCGGAGACAACAATCAATACAGGCAGGATATATGGAACTTGCTGACTGGATCAGGAAAGCCCTCCGTTCCCGAAAGAACGATACCCCGAAAAGACCGCACCGTCCCCAGAGTCGTGATGAAGAAGAAGAGGAGACAGATGGACTTCTTGCCCTGGAAATCATCTGATACCGGCCGGATTACCCGGTGACTCTCCCCATTGTTTTCACCCCCGGTTTAAGAATGGCCGGGATGGATACTGCGAGGGATTTTTACCTTCGGTGCCTCCCTTTTGTTCATTTGATAATGCATCCAGTATCGGTTCAGGACCTCCTGTATTGAAAAAGAGTTTGGAGCAGGGCACCACCAGGTCCACAAAGGACTGATGATATACATTAGTGAATGAATTTAATGAAATACAATTATATAACGCAAATAGACTTAAACCGACAACGAAATACGGAGTGATCATATTATCCCCGATACCCTGGTAATCCATGGTGGTGGGATAACCGGAAGGATGAGTCACCATGATCCGAAAAGGAACGATGCCAAGGTTCAGGGCATTCTTCGCTCTTGTATTCATATTTATTTGCTGTACCGCAGTTTTCATACCTGTCGCGGCTGACGAAGGTGACCCGGGCCAGGTACCGCCTGAGGTGCCGACGGAACAACCGACAACCGCTCCTGACCCGGC
>CASGHA010000061.1 GCA_949319355.1 uncultured Methanospirillaceae archaeon
CCGGTCTCCCACGGGGAGGGGAACTTCTCCTGTTCAAACGAGACGCTCCGGCGGCTCGAAAAGGAGGTCATGGTTGCGTTCCGGTACGTGCGGGAGGACATGGGCCCGGCCGCCGGAGAATACCCCTGGAACCCGAACGGATCGATCAACGACATCGCCGGGATCACCTCATGCGACGGGAAGGTCCTCGGGCTTATGCCCCACCCCGAGCGGGCGATGGAGTTCGTGAACCTCTACGACTGGCCTCTCCGGAAGGAACGGCTGAAACGTGAGGGAAAGTCCGTTCCGACAGATTCGATTAATATGGAGTTCTTCAGGAACATCGTGGACTACTTCGTTTTATAGTGCAGGGATATAGTTACCCTGCCTGGCTATCTTCATCATTCCTTTCCAGAAAAGATAGTACTGGTAGACCAAAACCGCCCTTTTCCAAAGAATAGTGGTTAAATGTATTCTTTTCGGTAGCCAGGTATCCCGTTTCCGACCCCTTCAGCCCGTCCCGGGGGACAGGTTCAATACCTTCTACGCGATGAATAGGTCACTACTGGAAGTGCCAGTCGGGAGGAGATACCACACTATGTCAGATCTATTACCAGAGTCCCCCGGTCCGGGCGGTACCGGGCAGGCCTGGTACACGATGAGCCCCGGAGATGCCGCACGGAAACTGGGCGTCACGGTGGAAAACGGCCTGACAGCTACCAAGGCCGGTGAACGCCTCGGCACATACGGCCAGAACGTGCTTGAAGAGGAGAAGGTGCAGCCCCGGTGGCAGCGTTTTCTCGTGCAGTACAAGTCCTACATGCAGGTCGTCCTCGTTATTGCCGCCGTTGTGAGCCTTTTTATTGGCGAGCTGAGGACAGCGTTCGGGCTCTTTGTCCTGACGCTGTTCATCGCCCACCTCGGGTACACCCAGGAGGCGAAGGCCGCGGCAAGCGTCGCGGCCCTTAACAAGATGATGAAGACGGTCGCCAAGGTCCGGCGGGACGGGAATATCGTCCAGCTCGACGCCAGCGAGGTCGTCCCGGGTGATATCGTCATCGTCGATGCCGGGGACCGTGTCCCTGCCGATGGCCGGGTCGTCGTGGCCGCAAACCTCCAGGTCGAGGAGTCGGCGCTTACCGGGGAGAGTACGGCGGTCGAGAAGACCACGGACGCACTTGACAAACCGGACCTTCCGCTTGGCGACCGGATAAACATGGTCTATATGAACACGAATGTGACCCGCGGCCACGGTGAGGTCCTCGTCACAAGCACCGGTATGAGTTCCGAGGTAGGGCACATCGCCCACATGATCAGGGAACAGAAGGAGGAGAAGACACCGCTCACGAAACAGATCGACCGGGTCACCCTGTTCATCATCGGGATGGCGGTGCTCGCGTTCGTGAGCATTGTCGCGATCGGCCTCGCACAGGGGGAATCTTTTACCACGCTCTTCAATATCGGCATTTCGCTTGCCATTGGCTCAATCCCCGACGCCCTGCCGGCGGTAGTCGTGGCCATCCTCGCCATGGGAACGGTCGCAATGGCGGGCAGGAACGCAATTATCAAGAGCCTTCCGGCGGCTGAAACGCTCGGGTCGACCTCGGCCATCAACTCAGACAAGACCGGCACCCTCACCATGAACCAGATGACCGTCCGGGTCATCGAGACAGTGAAACACCGGTACAGCGTCTCGGGAGAGGGATACAGCTTCGATGGACGGATCCAGAGGACAGAGGGGGGTGCCGGGGAGGACCTTGACCATGTCCTCTTTCCCTGTGCCCTCTGCATCGACACCGAGATCAGGGACGGGCAGGTGATCGGGGACCCGACCGAGGGGGCCCTCTACGTCCTTGCCGAAAAGGGCGGCGTGAACGTACAGGAGTTCAGGAGGAACAACCCGAGAGTTGCAAGCATCCCTTTTGACTCGGACTATAAGTTCATGGCGACGTTCCATGCCATGAAGGGTGCGGGAGGAAAGGATGTGATCCGGGCGTATGTCAAGGGCGCACCTGATGTTATCCTGTCACGGGCCACCCACGGCCTGATGCCTGATGGCTCCTCCCGCCTGCTGACCACGGAGGACCGGGAAAAGGCCCTCGCTGAAAATGAAAAGATCGCGAGCTCAGGGCTTCGTGTCCTTGCCTTTGCCGAAAAAGAGTTCGACCCTGGGTCTTTTGACCCGAAGGCCGACCTCATGCCCCTCATGGAGGGACTTGTCATGACCGCGTTCGTCGGCGAGGTCGACCCCCCGCGAGCCGAGGCAAAAGAGGCCATTCTGAAGGCAAAAAAGGCCGGGATCCAGGTCAGGATGATCACCGGGGACCACGCGGTCACGGCCGGGGCTATCGGCCGGGAACTCGGGTTAGAGGGACGTGCCATCACCGGTGCCGAGTTTGCAGCCATGAGCGACGAGGACGCCGCCCGCGAGATCGACGGTATCGGGGTGATAGCCCGGGTCTCTCCCGAGCACAAGGTAAAGCTCGTCAGGGTGCTCCGGAGCAAGGGGAACATCGTCGCGATGACCGGGGACGGGGTGAACGACGCGCCTGCCCTGAAGGCCGCGGACATCGGGATAGCGATGGGCATCACAGGAACAGACGTCGCCAAGGGAGCCGCCAAGATGATCCTGACCGACGACAACTTCGCGACCATCGTCACCGCTATCGAGGAAGGGAGGAAGATCTATGACAACCTCCAGAAGTTCCTCCGTATCCAGATTGCAAACCTCTTCATGTTCATCCTCGCATTCCTCGGTTCTTCGGCGTTTGCCATAGCCGGGACCGCCCTCTTCTCTCCGGCGCAGGTCCTCTTCATCCACATGCTTATCGTTGCCCCCATCGGGGCTATGCTCGGGATGGACACAGCCTCCCCGGGGATCATGGAAAGAAAGCCCAGGAAATACGACGAGGCGATCATATCGAGGGGGATGTACATCAGGCTGTTCCTCGCCGGAGCCTTCATGGCGGCATCCGTCCTGCTCCTGTACCAGCTCGGGCAGACAACCTACGGTTCCTGGCAGACCGGTCAGACGATGGCGCTCATCTCGGTCACGCTCATGAACATCTTTGTGACTTTAAACCTCAGGTTTCCGTCCGATACCGCGTTCAGCCGCTCGACTTTTTCCAACCCGAAACTTCTCTACGCCTACCTCTGGGTCCTGGCGAGCACCCTGCTCATTACCGAGACCAGGCTGTTCCAGTACATATTCGGGACTACGTCCCTTACGGCTGACCAGTGGCTCATTTGTCTCATCCCGGGAGTGGTCCTGCTCTTTGTCGGCGAGGCCTTCAAGCTGTATCTGAGGCACCGGGAACGGCGGTCAACTGAAGCGGTGTAAAAAACCAATAAAAAAAAATTTTTGACCCTTTGGTCCTTCTTTTTATAAAAGATGATGACCGGGGTAGGCCAGGGGTATCATGATTTAGGAATCGACCTTCGTTTTCCGGGATTCTGAGTACAGGGACAGGAAAAAAACTCTGTTTCCGGTCATTGAAAGGCAATCCAGGGAGTCCTGAAATTCGTTCCGTAGAATTTCCTCTAAAAAGAAGATGTCCTCATTGGTTGCAGGGTGGTGGGAGGCCTGTTGAATTAGCCCACCCCATCCTGGTCATTCCAGCCTTATCTTTTCAGCAGCCTTAGCCCCTTCTGCCAGTTGTGCACCGAGATATACCAGCTCAAGGGGAGAGATGAAGCCGTTGGCAAGGACAATACCCTTCTGCCTGATGGCGATATCCTTCAGTTTCTTAGCCCAGAGATGTTCGACGAGCATGATGCCTGTTGCGGTACCGTTGGGCATATCCTTTGCAATCATCAGAAGATCCTTTTTACTTAAGCCGAAGTCCTTCATAGCGGCCATCTGGGCACCTATTTCAGCCCCTGCGGCCGCACCCTCCTTTCCTCCGGCTCCAAGGCCTATGAGGGCACCGACGACAGCACCGAGCTTGATCCGCTCTTCTTCAGGGAGCTGGGTGATTTTTGCGATAGCAACATTTCCCTTTTCATCCTTGACTATGGCTGAGAGCCCGATGACCCTGATGAGCCCTTCCTGGCTCAGGGAAAACAGTTCTTTTAAGAGTTCACCTTTCAGGTTGTCGATCTCAGGGAATCCGATAGCTATCAGCTGGATTGGACCAAATTCTACCATTTCCATACCTC
>CASGHA010000062.1 GCA_949319355.1 uncultured Methanospirillaceae archaeon
CTCGATCCAGCGCATCTGCCCTGAACGGGTGAGAATCCGGTATGACTGCATAAACTCATCCCGGCCTTCGGCGGAAAACCGCGCTACCTCTTCGACGACCCGGGAAAGGTCATCGGGAAAGATGATTGCAGCATACCGGATCTCCCCCCGGGTAAACTCACGGGGGTGGTATCCAAAAAGAGAGACGTTTTTGGAAACGTACGAGACAGGCCAGCCCGGTGCCGATTCCCACACGAATGCCACCGCAGGGCTTTTCGTGATGATACGGTCCAGTTCGGAGAGTCGGTCAAGGGCCTCCCGGAGCTGGTGTTCGGTCCTTTTCCGTCCTTCAAGTTCACGTGACAACGCAGCGGTCTTTCTCATCACCTCGAACCTGAGGGCGATGATAAAGGAGGCGATGACAAGGATGATGAGCGCCAGCGGGGTAAAGATGGCCGGATCCGTAAGAGATGCGGACCATGTCTCTACAGAGGGGGGTACGAAGGACACCTGGGGAGGGGTCATCGCAGGGGTTTCCTTATACTAAAATCACCTCAATGCTTTTCAGTCTTCAGGGGGTTCTTTGGACCTGCGTCCAAACCGTCTTCCGTGAAGTCCCACTCCAACGCGGCCTTACCAGGATTTTGTCCTGATCAGAACCTGGTTGAGTCCCACGGGCCTCGTACTACGGGCCTGGTGTCCAGGGCCCCTGAATGGTCGGTTCTCTACAGGGCATGTCGTCCTGTCGATTCATAACCCTGTCGTCGCCGGTATCCCGATACTTATTTTACATACGCCCCACATCTATCATGAGCCGATTCAGGAGAGGATGCGCCCCTGAAGACCTGAAGAGGTTCTGGGTGGCTTACGACATGGTCCCGGTGTCAGTCCGCAACAAGGTCCTCGTGGTTATTTTCTTCGGCCTCTTGGCATACATCATCAGGGCGGCAAACCTCATCACGCCTCTTGGCGGAGTTTTCATCCTGGACCTGAGGGACTTTTTCGTAACGATCGGGGCCGCTCTCGGAGGTCCGGCCGCCGGTCTCGCCATCGGGATATGTGCAGGGTTTCCTGCCAGGATACCGCTCCTGGACATTGCTTCCTTTGCGACCGGCGGGGTCGCAGTCGGCCTGATTGCCGACCACCTCTATAAAAAAGGCAGGAATATCTCCTGGTCAGCCGCGGGAATGCTCTGCGGCTACCTTGTTGCCGCCGTCTTCGCTGCGTTCCTTGGTTTTTCCGACCAGATTGCGTACCTCGCGGTACGTGCGGTCATCTGCATCCCGCTCAACATCATCATCATCAACAACCTCCTCATCGCCTTCCCCTCGTTCCGGACCTTTACAAGGGAGGAACCTCCTGGAGAGGTCCATGACAGCACCCCCTGACACGGGAAACAGGAGCTCAGGGGAACCGTTCCGGGGTGTGGCCTGGACACGGCCTCCTGGTCTCACGACGGACATTCTGTCTGAAAAAAGGGTCACATGGCGACAGAGAGGGGCGGCCCTCCCTCTCCCGCGTCATTCCTTCCGGCAGAAGCTTTGCCTGCCCTCCTTATTGCGAGGATCGCCTCCTCGGCGGCTATCCTGATAAACCAGCTCTTGTCATGGGCGGCCACGGCAAGAGCCTGGCAGCCGCCCGGGTCCCCCAGTTTTCCAAGGGATGCGACTGCTGCAAAACGGACGTCCCGGTCGGGGTCCGTGACCATCCTGGCCAGGTAGGGGAGGGCACGGAGATCCCCTGCCTCAGACAGGACATCTGCCGCAGCTATCCTCACCCACTTGTCCTCGTCGCTTAAGTCGATGATAAGGTATTCAATTCCCCGCTGACCGAGAGAGGACAGTTTCCTGACCGCACCAACCCTTTCCCCGAGGGTTTCGAGCCCTTCGGCTCCTGGAAGCTCATGCATACGATACCCCCCTTCGCCTGACAATTATCAGACGTGGAACACTCATTCTGCCCGGAATATGAATCTATGCAGTGCGGGGATGTCGTTCGGTAACGCTAAGCACCGGCTGACGCACCCCGTCGTGCTGAACGATGCCGATGTACTCCCCCGATGTGCTGATACTATGTAATCCCACGAAGGTTTGACCGCACGGTCACCCCTCATGGACCTAAGAGGAGGAAAGATCATAGGGTCACCCGGGAATGGGTGACCCTATCAATCCCTGCCTCCGCCCCTGATCCACAGGTCGAGGAGGGACCGGGAGATCGATACCCGGTCCGGGAGCAGGGGCAGGTCGTCCCGTGAAAACCATCCGGCCGATACGACCTCGGTGCCGTCAGGGGTCACTGTACCCCCGGCGTACTCGGCGGTGAAACCGATCATGAGTGAGTCGGGGAACGGCCAGGGTTCGCTGCCTGCGTACCGGATGTTCCTGACACGGATTGCCGTTTCTTCGTGGACCTCTCTCCTGACGGCGTCCTCGATGGTCTCCCCGGGCTGGACGAAACCGGCAATGATGCTGTACATCGCTTCAGGGAACCGGGGCGACCGAGCCAGGAGGACCCGGTCGGTGGCTGGGTCGGTCACGAGGACGATGACCGCCGGGGAGATCCTGGGATAGACAACAAGTCCGCAGGACGGACAGGCTTTTCCCCGCTCCATACTGAGGGGCCGTGTCATCGTCCCGCAACACCCGCAGAACCGGGTATTCTGGTCATACCTGACGGCAGAAGCTGCAAAAGCGGCAAGGCCTGCGTCCCTGGAACCGGATGACAGGGCCAGGTCCCTTATCCTTACGAACTCCGAGCATGGAGGAAGGCAGGACCCGTCCCCGGCATGGACACCATAGTACATGATGCCTCCCCGCTCACCGAGGTAGGTATACCTGCCCGGCAGGAGCCTCGCGTCCGGGGTTGTGAAAAAAACGGGAGAGGCGGGACCGGGCCGGACAGCGGGTACGAGGACCCTGTCCCCGCGGACATACAGGAGGGCCGAGGGTTCCCCGGGCAAGGGGGAGACCGGTGCTGGAAACCGCTGTTCGAGGTCCTTCACGATAAAAAACGGATTATGAAAGGATTCTTTGCGGCCCAACAAGACGTTCACCCCGGAGACCCGGATGACACCCGGGTCTTTTGTTCAGTACAGGGCGCCGTCATACGTGGGGAAAACCGGCCCCATGGGCGGCCGCGTCGATGAGAATGCCGAAAATCCAGTTCTTCAGGGAGTCCCCGGCCTGGAAGGAGTGCTTTTCGAGGATAAATTCCCGGGGCGTTCCATTCGTCCCCTGTATTACCACCTTCCGGATGATCCGGCCTGGTCTCTCCTCGAGGTCCTCGTTTCCAATCAAAAGGATCGCAGACAAAGAGGGGTTGAGGACTTCCGTGAGCTCTTTTCCTGTGAATTCTGAGCGGCTGACCCCGACCAGTGCTACGAACGCGGTGTTGCAGCCTTCGACCCTGCCATCCGGGTTTATGATGAAGACAGGCCTCGGGAACGCATCGAAAAGGGTTTCCATAAAGGCTGTTTTACGGCTTAAGGAGTCAAAACGCTCCTTCCACGCAGTCATGTCGGTGATGAGGACAAACATTCTCGTTGAGCCCCCGTATTCCACCGCCGACATACGTGCCTCAATAAACCGTTCCGAACCGTCCTTTCTCCTTATCCTGGCCGAGACAACCGAGGGCATCCCCCCGGCCTGCGGATTATCCTTCATGGCAGCGAGCACCTTTTTCCGCTCATCCGGGGCGAGGATGTCGAGGGTATTCATACCATGGAGTTCTTCGGGAGAATACCCGAGGATCTCGGAGACCTTGCGGTTGGCAAACAGTATCGAGTTCCCCTCACATACAATGAGTCCGTCCTGGATGTTCTCGGCGATCCCCCGGAACATCTCCTCCCGTTCCCTGACCTGTTCGAGCGCCCGGACATTCTCGGTTATGTCCATCATGGCCACGATCGTCCCGGGGGTATCGTCATCGAACCGGGTCTGGAAAATCCTTGCCCCGAAATACTGTCCTTCCCCCCGTTCGAGCTTGATCTCTTTCATATGGTCCGATGAACCGGACGACTCAAGGAGCCCCGTCACCATTTCCTGGACGGCGGGGTCAGGGATCGGGAGGTATTCCGGCCTGCGGCCTATGACCGCATCCCGGGCCATCCCGAGCAGTTCCAGGAACTGTTCGTTGACCTGTACTATCCGGCGTTCAGCATCGAGCGCCATGATAAGCCCAAACGAAGACCCGAACAACTCGGCTATCGGTATGCGCCGGGAGAGAGAGAACACCTTTGCCATCCCGAAGGTCCTCATCTCGATGGCACCGGATGCCCGGAGGGTATCAAGATATCTGCCAACGGAATGCTTGTTCCTGGAAAGGGCAGCCGCTATCTCCGTAACGGTCATCCCCTGCGGGTTCTGCTTGAGGATATCCTTGATCGCGGATACTTCAACGGAACACCGGCTCATAGTAGTCAATGTGAGTGGGTGCCAATTAAATGTATCAGATGTAACCGACAAATATATGTTGAAATTATTTGTTGAAAGTATTTGTAACAAATAACAAGAAATCTTTTATACCATAAAGCTGACCTGATATGAACACATGAAACCGAGTGCATTTCTCCTTCCCCGAAGGGGAGGGATATTTAAACTGCTCGCCATGGCACTCCTCGTCGGTGTGCTGGTCTCCCCGGCACTGGCCGGCATCAAGTACATGGCGGGCGAACCGGAGCTCTCCGCAACGGTCCAGGGATCAAACGAGTTGTCACCAGGAAAGGAAGCGACCATAACCGTCCTCATCCAGAACACCGGGGTTAACCAGTTCAAGTTTGCTGGTTCAGGTATCGTTGACAGGGACGACCTGCCGAACACGGCGAAAAATGTCATCGCCTCACTGGAAGCGGGCGAATCCCCTTTCATCATCAAGACCGAGCCCCAGATGGTCGGCGACATCAAGGCCAGCACCTCGGTCCCTGCCAAGTTCACGGTAAAAGTACCCTCTGACGTACAGGCAGGCCAGTATACTCTGCCCCTCGGGCTGAAGTACAGCTACCTCTGGAACGCGGAGCAGTACGGGCAGGACACCATTGAGTACTCCTACAAACCAATGGACATAACCCTGTCACTGCCGGTCACGGTCAGGCCTGAAATAAGCATATCCGTGCTCACCGCAGCATCCGACTCCCTGAATGTCGGGAACCAGGGCTACCTCACCACCAGCGTGGTGAACACGGGAAGCGAGAACGTCTCAAGGGCCGTGGTAAAAATCTCAAGGAACGGTCAGAGCCCGATTGTGCCGGTCGACGGCACAGTGGCCCTCGGGGAATTCCCGGCTGGTTCGTCCAGGGACGTCCGCTTCAAGCTTGCCGTCTCTAAGGACGCACAGTCGCAGACCTATCCCGTTGACCTTGCAGTGACCTACGAGAACCGCGAAGGGGACACGCTGACCACCGACCCTGTGACGGTGTCAGTTCCGGTCGGCAAGAAGGTTGAGTTCAAGGTCGTGACTCCACCCGCGTCAATTCACCCCGGTGAAAAGAAGACCATAGAAATCGGCCTCATGAACACCGGCGGGGCGACCATCTACCGGGGGCAGGCCCGGATTACCGCGACTGACCCGTTCACGAGCGAAGACGATACCTCCTACATCGGCGACCTCGCCCCGGGTGAGACAAAGACAGCCCGCTTCACACTAAAGGCAGACGGCTCCGCGACCATTAAGGACTACTGTATTGACGCAGAGGTCAGGTACCGCGATGCCCTGGACACATCGGTCGTCTCAGACTCCATCACCGTCCCCGTTACGGTTGAGCCTTCAACCGGGATCAGCCCCATCATCCTCGGCCTGGTCGGTGTTGTTGCAATAGCCGGCGGCTACGCCTTCATGATCAGGAGAAAAAAACAGGCCTCCAATGAGTAAAAGGCCCTGAATATCCATTTTTTACCACAGGTAAAAGGACAGGCAGCACCACCATGGCAGTATTTGAGTCTATAGCGAATGTCGTGGTAGCCCGCCCGAAACTGGTAGCGATCGTTATGCTGCTGGCCATTGCAGTATCGCTCTTCGGGATGACTGCCGTGACCATGGAGACCGGGTCTGGCACGTACCTGGACAAGGGCACTCCCCAGGGAGTCCTCTTTGACAAATATGAACGCACGTTCCAGTCTGACAACATCATCCTCCTTATCGAGGGCGGGAACATTGCCAGCCCCGAGGTGGTCAGGTACCTTGACCAGCTCGAAACGTCCATCAGGGACCAGCCCTATGTTGCATCATTCAATTGTTTTGCCGATGTGCTCAGGGACGGGAACGGTCAGCTCCCGGGTACGCAGGCAGAAATAGATGCAAAGGTACAGGGCCTCCCGGCAAAAGCCATCTCCCTGTACCTCCCTACCCAGGAGATGACCCTCGCCTCGATAGGCCTTGAACAGGGGATATCGGACGCTGCAGGTCAGAAGGCGCTTAATTCAGTGAAGAGCACGGTCAGTGCCTCCAGTCCCCCTCCCGGGGTCACGGTCTCAGTAACCGGGTCGACAGCATTCCAGCAGGAGATGAGTAGCGAGATGGGGGCGTCCTCGATGACCCTCATCATGGCCGCCATGGTCTTCATGGTCATCACGATGGGTATCCTGTTCGGGTATGTGAGCCACCGTTTCCTCCCGGTGCTTATCGTTGCGATCGGTCTTCTTTTCACCTTCGGGGTGATGGGCCTGACCGGGATCAGGATCAACATGGCCGTCATCGGTGCGTTCCCGGTCCTCATAGGTCTCGGTATTGACTACGCAATCCAGTTCCACTCGAGACTTGAGGAGGAGGCACGGAAATCCTCCCTTGCGGAAGCGGTCCGGACCACCATAATGCGGACAGGTCCCGCGGTTTTCTACGCGATGGTCGCGACCTCGATGGGATTTCTGGCGATGTTCATCTCGG
>CASGHA010000063.1 GCA_949319355.1 uncultured Methanospirillaceae archaeon
GTCCCGCTCGTCATCGCCTACTTCTTCCTGTTCATGGGATGAAGGCGAATGGAGAAACCTTTTTTCGCGATAAAAAGGGTTACTGGCCATAGTGCCAGGCAGATCTTTTCCGTATGGTACGGGTCCCGGACCATTCAGGACCACGGTCCCGAAGCCGGTATGAGTGGGAAAGGGGGATTACCAGGGATCCGGCGCATGGGTCATATCATTCATCCGCCCTGTCATCACCCCCACCCTGGTCGGGAGTATACCGGAAAGCGCCCGGGGATACGGTTATTCCGGGCCGTGTCCCTGTTTCCGGTCCCCTGGAGACCTCCCGGCCCAGCCCGGGGCCGGGCCTGCTCCGGTCCTGGCACGAGAGCAGGACGCAGGGACGCGAGCCTGTCCCGGGTTTCCCTCTCCCCTGCCACCTGGTCCTGGAGGTCCTGCCGTCCCGGCGGCAGGTCCGGAGCCGCCGGCTGAACACCTTTCCCGGTGAGAGCAGGCACCGTTTGATGAGCCCCTCCAGGACCGGGGCGTCTTCAATGTGGACGAAGGCGGTTACCGACGATCCGGTGAGACTTTCCCCTGGAGGCCCCATCAGTTCCTCTGCTGACCCGTTGGCGGAAATGACGGCCCCGGTTTCATCGGCCACCAGGAGGGCGGTCGGACTTTCCCTGAACAGGACGCGGGACCACTCGCCGCTGGCACGCAGATCGCCGTCTTTTTTCACCAGGTCACCCATGGTCCGGCGGAGGTTCCCAAGGACGGTGGAAAGGTGCTGGTTTGCGGCCACGAGTTCGTTGTTTTTCCTGACCAGTTCGGCTTCTGCCTCCCGGGTGGAGGTAATATCCCGGATCGTCTCGATGGCCCCGGCGACCTGTCCGTGCTGGTCGTACAACAGGCTCGCTTTTCCCCTGAAGTACTTCTTCGCACCGTCAGGGAGTCCGACCACGATATCTGCACTGAGCGCGTCACCCTCCCTGACAACGATGTCAGGATAGCCCATCTCGGTGAGATCCGTCCCGGCGGCGATCAGGTCGATTAGCATCGGTCTTTGCTCATGATAGAACGGAATGGTGAGTGAGCGGTGGTCCCGCCCGATGACCGATTTCGCCGGAATGCCGAACAAGGACTGGATAGCCCTGTTCCACGAGATCACCCGTCCCTCGTGGTCTATAGCAAAGGTCGGGTCAGGGAGGAAATCGATGATATCCTCGAGGGTCTTCTGGGACTGCCGGAGCGCATGCTCCGCACGTGCCCTCCTGAACGCCTGGCGCACCTTGTTTTCAAGGTCTGCAAACTGGCTGACCGGGTCCCCTCCTTTCTGGAGATAAAAGTCGGCACCATTGTTGATGGCCTCGATAACGATCTCCTCGCGGCCCTTGCCGGTAAAGATGATGAACGGGATTCCCCCGAACCTCTTCCGCACCTCCACGAGCAGGGAGATGCCGTCCATCCCGGGCATCTGGTAGTCGGAAATAATGACGTCATACGGCTGTTCCGTGAGGATATCAAGCGCGTCGCTGGCTGATCCGGCCGTATCGACAACCAGGGCGCCCTTCATTTCAAGAAACGTCTTGCAGATGTACAGCAGGTCTGGCTGGTCGTCGACGTACAGGACCCGGATCATGATGCTCCGGGAGCAGTCCGCCCAGGGTCCACCCTGCTGATGTTCCCGAGCAGCTGCCTGATGTCTATCCATATGATCAGCTCACTGACGTCCCGGTCCCTGACCCTCCCGCGACGCCTGATGATCCCAAGCACGGCTGACTGCTCCCCTGCAACCGATACTGAGGCATTATCCACGTCCGTGCGTTCAAAGGTCGAGACCGAGGTCACGTCATCGACGAGGATCCCCACCTTCGACCCGGTGACACAGTTATCAAGGATAATGATCCGCGAACCTTCAGGCCGATTCTCCCCGGGCCCCCTGGCATTCAGCCGCTCGCCGAGGTCGAAAATGGTCGTTATCTCTCCACGGAGGTCGATTATCCCGCAGATATCGTGCTGCGAGTTGGGGAGCCGTGTGATCCTCGTGTACTCCACGACCTCCTTCACGTCGAACAGGTCGATTGCGAAATGCTCGCTCCCGAGGAGGAACTCGACGACCTGGATGGGTCCCTCTCCCGGGGATTTTTGTCCGGTTGCCCCGGAAACGGCAGCTGGCTGCGACATCAGTCCACCGGGTCAGGAGACCCTGAACTTATGGTTGGCTTCCATTGCCTGCTTTGCAACATCTCCGACGAATTCAGCCATCTTGGTAATCTCCCCCAATGCCGCAGAGGACTCCTGGGTCGCTGCAGCGATGTCGACGGCCTGGCCGGCGGTCACCTTGATGACCTGCATTACCTCCTGGGAGCTCGCCGTTATCTCCTCCGTGGTCGCTGCCTGCTCCTCGGCAGCCGATGCGACCTCGGTTGCACTTTTTGCAACGTTCTCGGTCGAGGTCTCGATTTCCCGGAATGCGGTTAGTGCTTTCTCCGATATCCCGATGCCTTCTGCCACGAGCGTTTTCGAAGTCTGCATGGCATCGATCGCCTTCATCGTGGAGGAGTTCAGGCTCGTGATCATCTCCTCGATCCGCTCGGCACTGGCCCGTGATTCCTGGGCGAGGGACTTGACCTCGGTGGCGACGACCGCGAACCCTCTCCCGTGTTCCCCGGCCCGTGCAGCCTCGATGGCGGCGTTGAGGGCCAGGAGGTTGGTCTGGTTGGCAAGGTCCCTGATAAGGACGATGATCTTGCTGATATCACCCATCTGCCGTGCGATATCCTCGACAACGCTGTAAACGTCCGTTGTCGAGGCCTCGATCCTGGTCATGCCTTCGTTTACCTTGTCAAGCAGATACGCCCCGTTTTTCGAGGCTTTCGTGGCATCGTTCGCCTGGGCCGAGACACTTTCAATGCTGCTTGTGATCTCCTCGACCGTCGCGCTCATGTCCTGCATCGCCCGTGCAATCTCCTCGATCCCCTGCAGTGACTGGCGTGCCTTGTCACTGACATCCTCGGTGTTCCTGGCTATCTGGGTGATACTTGCTTCAGCATCGCCTATGGTCCTCCTGGTCGTTTCAATGTTCGTGGTCAGGTCCAGCATCTTCGCGTTGACGTCCGTCAGGTTTGTTTTCAGGGAGTTGATGATCCCCCTGACCGCGTCGCGGAGGAGCATGAGCTGGTCGTAGGTCGCACGGGTGTCTTCGTCGGGCAGTTCCGGGTCATAGTGGAGCGTGAGGTCTCCCTCGGCGGCCCTGGCATACACCTTCTGGTATTCGCCGATTACCTTTGTCATGTAGTCGTGGTTCTTGACCACCTTCGTGATATCGTTGTATATGATGTATATGCGGCTTATCTCACCGCTCTCAGAAAAAAGGGGAATGTTTGTCCTGATAAGGACAAACCTGCCCGAACGGGTCTCGATCCGGCTGTTGCCGATGGTCATCTGTTTCAGCCTGACCGCGTCGGAGAGTGACTGCCCGGTATCCTCAAGGAACCGTGCGATGCCCTTGTTCCTGATGTCAGCGTAGGGCATGCCGGTCAGGTAAACGGCCTGGTGCCCGGCCATGTCGCAGAACGCCTTGTTGACCTGTTCGATGACAAGGTTCCGGTCCAGTATCAGCTGAGGTATGGGATTCTTTTCAAACATCTCGAAGTATTCACGCTGTTCGATCATGGGTACACTCCCCGGGATCAAAAGTCCCGTCCCGGACGGCGGGTGGGTATTTGACGAGAAACTGGTGATGAGGACGTCTTTAAAACAGTTTTCTCATGCATTGCGCCAATGCACGGCATAAAGAATACCCTATATGGGAGAAGTCCGAATACTAATCTGCAACCGCGGTAAAATGAAGATAACCGGACATGCTGGCGATTTCGACCACATACTTGCCCTTCTGAAGGAACACCCGAAGGGGTTGTGCATTAAAAAAATATCGTCCACCCTCGGCCTGAACCGGAACTCGGCCGCAAAGTTCCTGGACATCCTCCACCACCGCGGGCAGGTTGACATCACCTATTTCGGGAAGGCGAAGGTCTTTACGGTTTCCAACCGGGTCCCGTTCAGTGCCAGCCTGGCCCATCACTGGGACTACCTGACAGCGGTCAGCCGCGACGGGAAGGTCCTTTATGCCTCCGATTCCTTTGCAAAACTCCTTGACTGTCCATGCACCTGCCTGAAGGACAGGAACCTGCAGGCGCTCGTTTTCCCTCCTTTCCGGCAGCCTGCCGTCGAGGCAGCGATCAGGGATGCCCTCAGGGGGGAGGAGTCAACGAACGAGACCGGTTTCCGTTACAGGAACAGGGAGTTCTTCGTTTCGATAACCTGCATTCCCACGGTTTTCGATGACGGCAAGACCGGGGTCTCTATCGGGATCACCGACAACACGAAGGTCAGGGACCTCGAAAAAACCGTCGACACCTGGGAGTCCCAGTACCGGAGCGAAGGTGAGTACCAGAGCGAGCTCGTCATCAGGTTTGGCAGGGACCGGGTCATTTCCTTTGTCAACAGTGCTTTGTGCCGTGCCCACAGGGTCGGGAGGCAGGACCTCGTCGGCAGGCACTATACCTGCCTCGTCCCGCCTGACACGCGGTCCGCCATCGAGGAAAAAATCTCCGCGATCACCCTGGACAACCCGGATGTGATGGTCGACCAGGAGGTTGTCCTCCCCGGTGGGAAGAGGAGCTGGGAGCGGTGGAGGTACCGGGCGGTCTGCCAGGACGGCATGATCATGGAGTACCGGGGTGTCGGGTTTGATATCTCCGAGATCAGGGCCCGCGAGCTCAACCTCAGGCGGCTCCACGAAGGCCTGAACCGGGTCATCGAGGACAAGTCAAAAAAGCTCTCCTCAACACATGAGCTGCTCCAGAAGGAACTGTCAGAAAAGGAGCGACTCCTGTGTAATGACCAGCTTTCAGGGTTCCTCCTGGACAATACCTCTGATATGATCGCCTGGTTCGGGCCATCGGGCCACCTGGTCAGTGCGAACCGGAACATGGCGGCATTTCTCGGAGACCGGGGGCCAGGGGCAGGGCAGGTCACCTTTTCCGGTATCTTCTTGGAGCACGGTCCCGCGGACTGGCACGGTCTGTGGGAGAGGCTCAAAGAGGAGTCCAGGATTTCCTTTCATGCCACTTTTGAGAGCAGCGGCCCTGTGCCGCCGGCCGGTGCTGCGGTGGTGCTTTTCATGGTGGAGTATCCCGGGCACCCGCTGGCATGTGCCATCATCAGGGAGGTACCAGGAAGGAAACCGGGAGAAACCGGGTCTGATGGGGATGCCGGGATTATCAGGTCAATGATGGACGGGACACCCTCCTGCCAGTTTTTTGTCGGACGGGACCACCTCGTCAGGTTCTGGAACCGGGCGCTCGAAGACCTGACTGGCATCCGGGCACCGGAGATTGTCGGGACCGGGGACCACTGGAAGGCGTTTTATCCCGCAGAACGGCCATGCCTGTGCGACCTCCTCCTTGAAGGGCCCCCGATCGACTTTGGCCCCTGGTACGAGGGCAGCTGCCGCGAGTCCCGTCATATCCCGGACGCGTATGAAGGCGAGATCTTCCTTCCCGGGATGGCCCCGGGAGGGCGATGGCTTACTATAACCGCCTCTCTCGTGAAGGATGCGGAAGGGAGGGTCGCGGGAGCACTCGAGACCCTTGCCGATGTCACGGAGTACCGGAAGGCCAGGGAGGCCCTGGGTGCCGTGGAATCTGACTACCGTTCCCTCCTCGACCGTTCCCCGGAGATGACCGTGTTGCTTGACTCCGAGGGCCGGATCCTGTATGAAAACCGGGCAATCCTGAGATTTTCCGGTGTCAGGCTGGAAGACGTGTGTGGTACCCAGTTCCTCAGGTACATACACCCTGACGAAAGGGAGTACATGTGGCAGTTTTTTTCGCGGATCCTCGAACACCCGGGCAGTACCCGCCGGATCACCGTCAGGACGCTGTGCTGCAGGGACATCTTCATCAGGATGGAATGGACCGGTGAAAACCTCTTCCATGTCAGGGGTATCCGGGGAATTCTTGTCTCCGGGAGGAAGGTCACGGGGAGGAAGCAGGGCATGGGGGTCCCTTCCCCTGACGTGGTCTCTCCCGGTCCCGGGGAAGAGGGTGCCGGCGACCTTTTCATTTCCTGGCGCCCGGACTACACGGTCACCGGTGTGAATGATGCCCTGTGCCGGCTGGTAGGGAAAAGGAGGGACGAGGTCGTGGGGCGGAAGTGCACTGACCTGGTCCCCCCGGAGTGCGTGGGATCGCTGGCGTCGCGGATCCGTACGATCACCCCCTCGGTGCCCGTCCAACTTCATTTCAACGCACTGGTCTCCGGCGAGAGGAGGAAGGCATGGTGCTACTGGATGAACCGCGGGGTGTTTGACAGCCAGGGGCGGGTAGTGGAGATCCAGTCATCAGGGCATGTGATAGACCTCCCCACGAACCAGCTCCACATGCTCATCCCGTTCAGGCCCCTGGACTCCCGCCAGGCCCTCTCCTGACGGGTTCCGGCCCCCGGGTGCAGGAGGACTCACCTGCCGGGGCAGGCTTTGGGTGCCCGGGTACCGGCAATTCCCCGGTCCCGGCCGGCATATCCTGCGTAGGGCGCGTTTTGCCGGTAACGGGCCCCCTGGCCGGACGCTCCTCCATTCCAGCACGTTTTTATAAATACGGGACAAAAACCGTCCCTTGTACCACTCACCTTACAGGAGACCCACCTTGACCCGGACCCCTTTCATGACAGCCGTATTCCTCGCGGCACTCGCCTTCCTTGTCCTGGCGGGAGCTGCCGACCGCCTCCCGAACCAGACCCCAGAGAACCAGGTCTTTTCCACGGCCTCAACAATCGAGGCGACCGGGTCGTACTCGGGTTCCCAGGCACTGCAGTGGACGACGGGCTTTGACCCGGCCCCGGGGGGAGGGTCGGACCTCTATGTGTACACCAGCACTGATGAGACATTTTACCCGATGTCAGGGGAGGACTATGCCCAGTTCAGGCAGAACCTTGCAAATGCCGGCGGCTCTGATGAATCATTCCCCCTTGTGTTCGATGACGGAGAGGGCGGGACCATCACCATGGTGTTCCTGACAGGCCTCACCGTCCCGAAGGCCAGCCTCGGCCTCATGGCCATCGACTCGTCCTGTGGCACCGCGACCTTTGAGGAGATGGGAGAGTTCCTCACAGGAGGCGGCCCCACGAGGGTAATCGCTAGCCACGGCGGCCTCCACACCGGCATCCTCGACCCGAATGAGGTACGGGCGACCACCGCCTACTCCGAGATGACTGAAACGAACGGCGGGTACGTCTCGGAGACGAAGACCTTTGACCCCGATACCCGGAACAAGGCTGTTGGATTGTTCAATGTCGAGGCCACGAAGACCTTCACCTATGCGACCGACGCAGACACCGGGAGTATCGCCCAGACCGCCGAGATGATCGCGACTGACAACATGGGTGCTCCTACTCCAACCGCTGATGTGGTCGCCTGCCCGTTCGGTCCATCGCAAAGCGAGATCTACCCTTCGTTCTGCAATGTCGTGTATGCGAAGTCGATGAGCCAGGGGGTGACATCGGCCGCCCAGTCCTCCTCTGCCCAGGTCAGGATGGTAGCGGCGAGTGCCGATACGCCAGCCGAACTGAACTATAATTTCGACGTGAAGCCGGACGCTTCATCCGGCACAGGGTATGCCATGGGGACGTTCGGGACGGAGTTCGGGGTCTCGATAAAGGAAGGACGTGGAGGCAGCCTGACGCCATCGGCAACGGTTGTATATACCGACAAGGCGACCGTCGCCGGGATGGTAGCGAAGTTCACGAAGCAGTACGCCTCAAAGTCAGGGTTCACCCTCTGACCTTTTTTTAGGAATTTTTACCTCAGGTCCTCTTTTAAAAGGCCAATATGAGCCCTGGGCCGACTCTGTGCCTGAAAAGGATGGAAAAAGAGTGTGGAAAAACGTGTGCTCTATGAAGCCTTCCTCCCCATGAACACGACGAACATCCTGTTCTTGTAAATGACGTCGACGTCCGAGAAGCCGCACTCCCGTAGCCATGCGAGCTGTCCGTCAAGGTGCCAGTTGCGGTCGAAGGTGTCGCGACGGTTTTTGATGGTCTCCAGCTCTCCTGCCGGGAGGGTCCCTTTTGCCAGGTAAGCGTCCCAGTACCGCCTGAACTGCTCTTCAAGCCATGGGCTCTCCGCAAGCACCTGGTCGGCATTGACAAACACCCCGCCAGGATTGAGGGCCGTGAAGACCTTTCCGTAGAGGACCCTCTTTTCATCGTGGGGGAGGTGGTGGATGGAGAGGGCGGATATTACCATGTCGTACCTGCCCGGGAGGTCCATGGTGCTGTAGTCCCCGGTGATGTAGCTGACGTTCCGGTTCCCGGCAAACCTCTCCCGTGCGACTGCGAGCATCCCCTCGGACACGTCGAGGAGGGTGACGGAGGCCCCCGGGTAGCGTTCCAGGACGAGCGCTGCAAAGAGCCCGGTCCCGGCCCCGATGTCCAGGACGGACGGGTTATCACGGTCATGCATGGCTGCCCAGGCCGCCGCTTCGTAAAATTCGTCCATCGAGGGGATGATGTACTTCCGCTGGTCGTCGAACCGGGAGGCGAGGGCGTCAAAGGCTGTTTTCAACTGGTTCATAGTATCCGGTCACTTCTTAAATGTGGCATTCCCGGAGTAAAAGCGGTTGCTCCCTGTCTGGATGAAGTACGCCGATCTCCTCATTCATAATGGCGAAAGGAATCGGATCTTGACGACAGGGCTCATTTTCCTCTGCATCCACCATCATATGATACATGCGATGCCACAATCCCCTGTCTAACGGGATTTATTCAGGTCCCCAGAATCCGTGTATCAGGTAAACTCCGTGCCATCCCCGGGACATGGACCCGCTGCAAATAACGCCTTTTCGATTGGATGGACATTATCCCCCTGTTATGCGTGTTTCCCGGTTTATTTCTTCATTTTCAATAGTTTCAATCGCGACGCCAAACACTGGGAGCGTTCTTGTTACGATGTCGAAAATCAGTTCGTAATCGACACGAAAGTATCCATGTGCTACCACATCCCTCAGACCAGCAATTCTTTTCCATGCGACATGAGGATACCGGGCTTTCAGGTCCTCGGGAAGATTTTTGTAGCCTCACCGATTATTTCAAGATTTCGTATCACTGCATCCCTTGTTTTCCGGTCTTGTGTAAATTCAATGCAGGCCATCCCTTTTGTATATTCCTGGATGGCGCAGAGGGCCTCCCTGATATCAGCGATGAAGTGGAGTGAGGTCCTATGCATAGAGTACCTCACTAATTATCGTTTTTTTCAACTGTTCCTTTATAGCACTCTCCATGACGAGATCTACGTTTCTCCCGAAGAGGTTTTCCAGGTAGAACTTACAATCCATGTAATGTTCAAATGTCTTCTGGCCTTTTTGGAACGTGACAAGCACATCGACGTCGCTGTCCTGCCGGGCCTCACCCCGTGCGTAAGACCCGAAGATGCCTATCCTGGCTACACCGAATTTTTTTTTCAGAACCGGTGCATGTTGACGGAGAAGGGCGACAGCATCCATCCTGTCGGGTATATGGGGTGTGCAGCGTTTTAATCATGCGGTAAGAGGGAATTGCGGAAGAAAACGTTCCCGTAATGCCCCTGCAGGCAGGAACCAACAGATTGAGATTTCCAATTGCATCTCTTTTTTATATTGCCCAATGTGAGAAACGTCCCGGAGGGGTAGTGCTCCTGCATCCCTGCTTTTCGCATAAGGTGAGTATGGCAATCGTTGGCAGGGTTTTGGGAGATGGGACAGGAAACAGTGAGGTACCATGATCAGACAACGGAAATCCGATTTCATGTTCCCAGTAAATGATACCCATCCCACCTGAGAAACCACCTCCTCCTGGTGCAGGAAAGGCTCATATAAAGGAGCTCTCCACTACTCATCATCACCCTGCCGGTGGACCCCGGGAGGGGAGCTGATGGGAATGAGACCGTATCTCCTGATTATCCTGACCGCAGGCCTTGTGCTGGCCTGCTCCGTACCGGTTCTGGTGACCGCCGAGTCTGCAGGGAACCTCCTTGCAAAGGGAAATGAACTCCTCGACGCGGGGAAGTACCAGGATGCCATCCTCGCCTTCAACGGTTCGATCTCAGCCGACCCGAAGCAGGCAAGGGCATGGGCCGGGATAGGCTTCGCCTACAACGGGATGAAGGAATACGAGAGTGCTCTCCCGGCATTCGACACTGCCCTGTCTATCAGCCCCAACTACGGCAAGGCCATGTACGAGAAGGGTAACGCCCTGTACGGCCTGAAGCGGTACGACGAGGCGATCACGGCGTATGACGAGGCAGCGAAGATCTACCCCGAGTTTGCCTATCTCGCCTACTATGGGAAGGCGAAGTCGCTCCAGGGACTCGGGAAGTACAACGACGCCCTGACGTTCTACGACAAGGCGCTTGCGTTCAAGCAGGACTACGCTCCAGCTTACAACTACAAGGGCGAAACGCTTGCCGCCCTCGGGAAGACCGAGGAGGCCATCGCCGCCTTTGACAAGGCCCTCGTCCTGGCCCCCACAATGGCGGTCGCCGCCCAGAACAAGGCGAACCTGACGAAACAGAATGTACCGGAAGTGCCGACCGGGGCGGTGTATTCGCCGGCAGTGACGATGGCAAAGGAAGGGGTGCCGGTCGGGATCCTTGACACACCTGCTGCCACAAATCCGCCAGTGACCAAGCCCGCCGCCACCCCGACGAAGAAATCACCGTTCCCGGGGATCATTGTCACCTGCGGGGTCGTCCTTACGGCTTTCGGGCTGGTCGCCCTGAAAAGACGTGGGACCTCCTGATCACCTCTTTCAACGACTATTTTTCTTACCGTCCGTATCGGAATGGCGTTGTTTTCCCGGAGGGCGGACTCTTTCACTCCTTTCCCGGGACCTGGCACCCCTGGAATGATCAGTGTCCAGCCGAAATCTCCGGCGCCAGTTGCACAACATACGTTCATAAAGCAGGAGGCAAATGTCAGGATTATCAGTTGATTGAGGTTCGCAAGGAGGATCAGCGTGCGGAAAACTGAACTATTCACCATTTTTGTACTTGTTGTTTGTGCATTTGTCTTTGGTTTGGCCGCGGCCGACCGGTTGCCCAACCAGACGCCGGAGAACCAGGTCTTTACGATGGCCTCGTCAGTCGAGGCTATCGGGGCATACTCAGGTTCGCAGAGCCTGCAATGGACGACGGGATACGACCCGGTTGGGAACGGGAATGCCCTGTATGTGTTCAATGCACAGGAGGGATGCTATGGTTCATATCCCGATGCCTACATAGCCGCCCTCTCCACGGCGCTTGGGCCGGCAGGAGGGTCGATATCAACCAGGTATCTCGGTGATGGTGATTTATACGCGATCTGTTCCATGACGGTCCCCCAGACTATGCTCGAAACCCCCTTACCACCTCACATTGTTAAAACTGAAGACCAGGTATTAGGAAACGGAGCATCGACCTTTGGAGAACTGGGCCAGGCAGTCCAAGGTGGACCTGACCCGAGCCAGGTCCTCCAGGCAACAACCGGCCACGGCGGCCTGCACACCGGGGTCCTCGACCCCAACGAAGTCCGTGCGACCACCGCTTACAGCGAGATTACCGAGACGAACGGCGGGTACGTCTCGGAGACGAAGACGTTCGACCCTGACACCCGGAACAAGGCAGTGGGGCTGTTTAACGTCGAGTCGACAAAGACCTTTACCTATGCGACTGACGCGAATACCGGGAGTATCGCCCAGACCGCTGAAATGATTGCGACCGACAACATGGGAGCCCCGACGTCTACCGCTGACGTCGTTGCCTGCCCGTTCGGACCGTCCCAGAGCGAGATTTACCCGTCGTTCTGCAATGTGGTCTATGCCAAGTCGATGAG
>CASGHA010000064.1 GCA_949319355.1 uncultured Methanospirillaceae archaeon
ACAACGACCCCATCACGTCCGGAGGTTTTGTTACGAACAACTGCGGGGGGGTCCTCGGCGGGATTTCAACAGGAACTCCTGTAGTCATCCGGATCGCCGTAAAGCCCACACCTTCGGTTTCCCGCCCACAACGTACCATCGATGATGAGAACCGGGCAAGGGAGATACGCATATCAGGCCGCCATGACCCCTGTATCGTCCCCCGCATCGTCCCTGTCGCCGAGTCCATGGCCGCCCTGGTTATCTTTGATGCGCTTCTGGAACAGGGGAAGTACTTGTGGTATCATTCACATGTCACTTCGCGGGAGCTCAGACCATGAAAAAAGACAGGAACCTGGTTGATTATCTGAAGACATATGAATACCATCCATCAATCATGAAAATTACCTATGGTATCATCCTGACAGGCGTCCTGGTATGCGGGCTCGTGTCCTGCGGGTGCATCAGCCGGCTCGCGGATACCGGGCCCGTTCAATACGGGGGTGAGAGCGTCGGCGCGACGCTTCTCTCCCAGCAGTCTCATTGGAGCCCTGATGAGGGGTGTTTCTGGACTGCCACCTACCAGGTCTACAATGCAGGGAATACCACGTCGGCCGGATACATGGTCCGGGTGGAACTGGTCAATACCCGGAACCTCGGAGTCAGGGACTCAAAAACCGTCTTTGTCGGGCCTCTGAAAGAGGGAGAGTCCATGCCGGTAATGGTCTCCCTGGATGGAGAATGTACGGGCGACTATGCGGCGAGGGTGTCACTCGCCCCGGCCACGTGATCCATTTTCCCGGTGATAGGACAGGAGGTTTGATAGTTCCATCATCTCGGCGAGGGAGTACTGGCCCCCCGCTGTCGGTATGCCTGCCGAACAATAGACAAATTTCGAGCCGAAATGAGGTAAAACGGCACGAGACCAGCGGAAAGGCTCTCCTACGATGCTCACCACGATCGGGCCTTCCGCTCTCAGGGTAAATGAAAAGAGCCTGACGAGGTCCTGAGGGGACTCCGGTCTCGCCGCTATCTTGACAATATCCCCATACCTCCTCAGGTCACGCTCGATATCGGCAAGTTCCGACGATGTCGGCATCCGGGCGGTATGAAACGAAGCGATCACCGTTTTTCCTGACCCCTTGATGCGGGTTGCATATTCCTGGTATGCCTGCTCAATATCGACATAGTCTGCAAGGTGGAGGAACCGGTCGACCTCCTCCATCCACTGAGCCGGAGCACCCTGAAAAGCTCCGAACTCCGCTGTGCTCCTGATTGTAAGGATCACGGGCAGACTGACTGCCCTCACCGCCTCCTCCAGCAGGGAAGGAGCTATCCCGGCCATGAGGTCAAGGCGGAGTTCGATGAGGTCCGCCCCCACAAGAGCGGTCCTGGTGATGACCTCAAGATGTGCACAGGAGCATACTATTTTCATGACAAGGAGTATAGTTTGAACCGCCGGGAGCATTAAACGCGTGAAGGAAGTATCCTTGAGTGCCGGGAACACCCCCCCCAGCTCTGGTGACAGGTCCGCGATGCCCCTCACGACGGCCCAGGTCCCTGAGCTGCTTGCACCTGCAGGTTCATTCGATATGCTTGTTGCTGCCATTGCAGCAGGAGCCGATGCTGTTTACCTGGGGGGCAGGCGTTTTGGAGCACGTCACTTTTCAGAAAACTTTGATGACGAAGCCCTGGCACGGGCAGTTGACTATGCCCACGCACGTGCTGTAAAAGTCTACGTCACCGTCAATACCCTCATCTTCCCGGAGGAAATGGAGGAAGCGGTCCTCTACCTTGTTTTCCTGTATGAGACCGGGGTGGACGCGGTCCTTGTCCAGGACCTGGGCCTGCTCTCCCTTGCCCGGGAAATAGTCCCCGGCCTCGCGCTTCATGCATCAACCCAGATGACCATTCACAACACGGAGGGGGTATTCTGGGCTGCCTCCCTCGGGATAACCAGGGTTGTGGCCGCCCGTGAACTGTCACTTCCTGCCGTGTCAAAACTGGTCGAAGCCGGAAACCAGTGCGGAGTCGGGATAGAAGTGTTCGCCCATGGTGCCCTGTGTTATGCATATTCCGGGCAGTGCCTGTTCTCTGCTCTCGCCGGGGGAAGGAGCGGGAACCGGGGGATGTGCGCGCAGCCGTGCCGAAAAAAATACGACCTTGTCAGTGCCGACTCTGATCCCTATGGCCGGCCCCTCCACCAGAGGCCCTTCACGTGCCGTGACCCGTATCTTCTCTCCACCCGTGACCTTTGTACCTATCCGGCTCTGAAGGAGCTTGTCTCATCGGGGATTTCTGCATTGAAGATAGAAGGGAGGATGCGTTCACCTGCCTATGCCGCGACCGTGACGTCTGTATACCGGAAAGCCCTTGACGCTGTCGCGGCCGGTTCGTTTGTCCCCTCCCGGGATGACCTTGATAACCTTGCCCTTGCCTTCTCCCGCGGGTTTACACGGGGATACCTCTTTGGGGAACATGGCCAGGCCCTCATGGGGAGAGACCTTCCCGATGACCGTGGTATCCTGGTCGGGACGGTGGAGCCGGGCCCGGTGTTTCCGGGGACCGTCCGGGTCCATGTATCCAGCCCGGTCGTGATAGAGAGAGGAGACGGCCTTGTCATCCGTGATTATGACGGGGCTGAAGAGGGTCTCGTGTGCCATGATCCCCCACGATATGACCAAGAAACACTCTGGCTCACTTCCCGCCGCCCCCACCGTGCCGGGGCCCGGGTCTGGCTCACTTCAAGGAAGGCCAGGAACCTTTGGTATGCTTCTCTCATGCGGAACCCCGACGAACGCTTCAGGGGGAGCATCCGCGTTGACCTCTCCGTTAGAATAACGCCTGATGGGGCACCTTTCGTAGATGCAACCGCACAGCGCCCGGAGGGGAGGGGCGTCCACATTTTCTATGAAAGCCCGTTCGGGTTTGAAAAGGCTCTGACACAACCGCTCACTGAAGGACAGATCAGGGAGCAGTTTATGACGTCATCCCCCCCGCTAATCACTATCGGGGCCCTCTCCCTTGAATACCCGGGAGGGCTGTTTGCCCCCCCTTCCGTCGTGAATGGCATCAGGCGCGATGTATTTGCTCGCATCGAAGCTTCCCTGGTCCAGGGGGAGCGTCCCGATCGGAATTTGTCGGAGGAGTCCCGCAGGAAATACACGTCTTTTTTTTCCAGGGACGCCGGGACAGCTCTCCAGCCGTCCGGAGCCCAGACAGTACACCTTGTTGTCATGGTTGATTCACCTGGATCTGTGTCTGCAGCCCTTTCAGGGGGCTGCCACGAGGTCCAGTACGAGTGCAGGCTGGTAAGTGGGGAGGGGAGAGTGCAGGGAGTCGCCGCAAAAAATCCACGCGATGTCTCTGCCGTCCTCGAGGAACTGGGAGAGGTGGCCCAGCAATGTATTCTGGAAGGTAGAATACCCGCATGGAAACTGCCAAGGATTATCGACTCCGCGACCATGACACAGGTCCGGGCGATCATCTCCTCCCTGGGTGATACCGGTATCTCCCATGTCATCACGGACAGTCCCTGGATGCCCCATGCATTTCCAGGTCTTACAGGAGTTGAATGGACAGCCGGGAGTGGGTGCAACATCGTGAACGGTTACGCCGCCTCTGCCCTTGGGCAGGGCTTCAACGCCCTTGTGACCTCCCCGGAGGCGTCATTGTCTGACATAGCCCATATAGTGCAGCATACCGGGAAGAAGGTCATGACCCTTGTCCAGGGACAAAACGAGGTCATGATAACCGAAGACCCGCTTTTCGAGATGTTCAAAAAAGCCGTCCCCGGGGATGGGGGTGACCGCCTGCACGGGATCCGCGACAGCCGCGGGAAGCTGTTCACCCTGCGGAATGACCCTGCCGGGCGTGTGGTGATCCGAAACGCCGTTGAGACATGCCTGGTCGACTACCTCCCCAACCTTATCGGCGCAGGGGTCTCCGGACTTCTGATCGATGCCCGCGGGCGCACGTCCCGTTATACGCAGGCTGCAACAGAGCTGTATCGAGATGCGCTCCGGTGCACTGCATTCGGTCCGCCCTTGTCATCCAGGGCGTTACAGGGGTTCAGGAGGCGTGCGCGGGCCATCTCTGGCGGAGGCATGACCATCGGCCACCTTTTCATGAGGACGGCAGATGATGGCGGAACTCCGGAATAACCCGCTTGCATATGTTCATAGGTCATCGGATGAAGAGTATCTCCCGAGAGAACAGTCCCATGGCAAGTCCATTCATCCTTGTAAACCTCAAGTGCTACCCTGAAAGCATTGGTAACCGCGCCCGTCACATCGCGGCGGCGGCGCAGGACGTATCGGCTGAGAGCGGAGTGAGCATTGGTGTTGCACCCATGTTCATGGACATTCACCCGCTGAGTTTCCACTTTGATATTCCTGTCTACTCTCAGCACGTGGACGGTGTGGCCCCCGGGGCCTTCACCGGTCATGTAACCGCCGAGGCACTCAAACAGGCCGGGGCGAAGGGGTCGCTGGTTAACCACTCGGAACGGAGGCTTACGATAGCCTCAATTGAGTCTGCGATAGGGTCATGCAAAAAGAACGGCCTCGGCACCGTGGCATGTTCCAACAACGAGGCGACAAGCGCCGCCCTTGCAGCACTCAAGCCCGATTACGTGGCGATCGAGCCGCCAGAACTCATCGGGAGCGGAATATCAGTGTCAAAAGCCAACCCTGAAATCATCAGGGGGTCTGTCAAAGCCGTGCGGGAGGTTGACCCGGAGGTAAAAATACTGACAGGAGCCGGCATACAGTCTGGAGAATGCGTCAGGATTGCGGTTGACCTCGGGACGGACGGGGTCCTCCTTGCATCGAGTGTCGTAAAGGCAAAGGACCCGGCTGCAGTCCTCCGCGACCTCGTATCGCTGCTATAAGGGGCTCTCTGAAAAAAACCTTTTCAAGTGGTTGCCAGGACCCCGGTTTCCCAGACTCGCGTCCAGAATGATTGGAGTGGGAGGAGTAAGCCCCCTTCTGTTCAAGGCGGCATTCAGCTCGTGCGCCATACCTGGGCAGGGACCGGGCCGGCCCGTGTGCCCGTTTTGGCTTGCACCCGCAGGGATTCACCGTTTCAACGCTTCCAACCCCGTTCAGGCGCGTCAGCGGATGGTCCCGCATCATGGCTCCGGGGAAGGCCGTACCGTTTCTGTGTCATTGCCGTGACTCTCGCCACCCGCACTTGCGTGCGGCTGCGTGCCCGGTGGGTGGGGGGACTTTCCTCAGCAATGCCCTCGGCATCACCGTCGGCCGCCCTCTCCCTCTCCTATTATTATTCCTGACGTGGTTATTTACTGTTAATGGAGCTGCTCACCCGGGAGGAAGGCGGACTCGCCGTCAGGCTCGCGCGTACATCGCTTGAACGGGCCGTTCGTGGAGAACGCACCCCGTCTCCAGCCGTAACCCCGGTCTTTAAGGAGAAACGCGGTGTCTTTGTCACGCTCAGTACCATGGGTACTCTCCGCGGCTGCATTGGCTTTCCAGAGCCTGTACTTCCTCTTCATGAGGCGATTGAGGAGGCTGCGGAGGCAGCAGCCCTGGAAGACCCACGCTTCACGCCTGTCCGGCCGGATGAGCTCAGAGCCATCACGGTCGAGGTAACCGTCCTCACTGTCCCGGAACTCCTGGAAGGAGACCCCCTCGACCGTCCCGCACGGGTCGTGGTCGGAAAACATGGCCTCATTGTACGGGGCAGGGGCCGTAGCGGGCTCCTCCTGCCGCAGGTCGCAACAGAATACAACTGGGAAAGCAGGGAATTCCTGGAACACACCTGTATGAAGGCAGGCCTCTCCAGGGCCTGTTGGAAAGACTCTGATGTTCGTTTTTTGACATTTGAAGGTCAGATTTTCCACGAACCTGATTAAAGACCATGGGAATCACATTCGAGGTCACTGACAAGGATATCGGTGGCCGTATTGGCAAATTAAAAGTCGGTGACCGGGTACTACCGACACCGGCCATCCTCCCGGTGATAAACCCCCACGTCCCGCTCGTTACTCCGGCAGAGATGGCCCGGATGGGTGCACGCGGTATAATCACGAATGCATACATAATATCCCGGAGCGCAGAGTTCAGGCAAAGGGCCCTGATTGAAGGGCTCCATTCATTGTACGACTTCGACGGGGTCATCATGACCGATTCGGGATCGTTCCAGCTCTCGGTGTACGGTGATATCCGGATCACGAACAGGGAGACCGTGGAGTTCCAGAAGGCTGTCGGCTCGGACATATTCGTCCCTCTTGACATCCCGACACCCCCGGACGCTGACCGGGACAGGACCCGGTCGGAACTTGCTGTCACGATGGAACGACTCAGGGAGGCCCGGGAGATTTTTGGGGACGAGGCACCGATAGCCGGTCCTGTGCAGGGGGGGATGTACCCGGATATCAGGACTGAGGCGGGTTCAGCGGTATCGGATGCAGGTTTTTTGTTCTGTCCGATCGGGGCGGTCGTCCCGCTCATGGAAAGCTACCGGTATGCTGACCTGGTGGATGTGGTGATGGCCGCCAAGAAAGGGTTGTCACCTGCCGCGTGTGTCCACCTTTTCGGAGCGGGGCACCCCTCTATGTTCGCCCTCGCGGTCGCCATGGGGTGTGACGTCTTTGACTCGGCAGCGTATGCCCTGTATGCCAGGGAAGGACGGTACCTTACCGCCCACGGCAGTTACCACCTTGAGGAACTGACCACGTTCCCCTGCCCGTGCGAGGTCTGCCGTTCGATGACCCCGCATGCGATGATGAAATCAGGGGACAGGGAGAGGCTTCTCGCCCGTCATAACCTCCATGTTACTTTTGCCGAGATCGACCGCATCCACCAGGCGATTGTGGACGGCACCCTGTACGACCTCGTGGACGAGCGGTGTCGTTCACACCCGATGCTGCTCAGGGGGTACCGGCAGTTCCTGAAATACGGAAAGACCCTTGAAACAGCAGACAGGGTTTCCAAACGTCGCTTTTTCTACAGGGGATCGGAGAGTTGTCTCAGGACCGAGGTACTCCGGTACCAGGAATCCCTCACGAGGTTCCCTGAAAACAACCGGATACTTGTTAGTTTTGACAGGGGAGAGGCGAAGGGATTCGATGCAGTGTATTTCTTCAAACCCCCCTTCGGTCCATACCCGCAGGAGATGTCCGAGACGTTTCCCATCGGGCAAAGTGAGATCCCGGACTGGGACGAGGAGATGGTGCGTAGCGGGTGTCGCGGGATAACGATACTTGCAAAAACCCACCCCTCTTCCGAGGTCACGGTCCGTTGCGAGCCCAGGTGGGTAAGCATTGTTACGGCGGAATGTCCCGGTATGAAAGTGATGAGTCCATGAACCTCCCTGACTTCAGGGCCCGTGACGGTTTTGCACGTGCCGGCTCCATTGAGATGAATGGCCGGCCCCTCTGTCTTCCGGGGATCATCGACCCTGCGGTTGAATTTTCCTGGCTTTTCTCACCCCTGCCTGAAAACATCCCCCTTTCTGCAAAGGCGGGGTATGCTGCCGGAAGCGACACAGATCGTCCAGGAGAGCCCGCCCTTGTCCACCCTGCGGATGTCACAGATGCCCTGGAGGACGGGGTCCTGCTCGTCCCGAACTGGCATACGGTCCTCGATGACCCCCACCGGTTCGTCAGAGCGCTTTACCGGGTAAAATCGCTTCATCCTCCCGATGCTGCATGGTATGCACCGGCTTGTGCCCTCCCCTCAAATGTCCACCTCCTGAGTTACTGTGGCTTTGACATCTTTGACTGGACCGCGGTCGACCTGTGCACTGCGCGGAGGCAGTACTGCCTTCCTGAAGGAATATTCCCGGGTGAAACGATGGACGACGGCCTGTGCGGTTGCGGGGGCTGCAGGGACGGTGACCTTTTTGCGCACAACCGCGCTGCGCTCACTCATGAATGCGCTCATATTCGTCATGCCATTGTCAGCCAGCAGCTCCGCGACCTCGTCGAGTCCCGGTCCCGGTTCTTCCCCTCCCAGGTCTCAATATTCAGGCTCATGGACCAGGAATACACAACCCTCGAAAACGCCGTACCGGTTGCCAGGAAGGGGGTGATGAGGGTCACTTCAGGGGACTCGCTGGCACGGGTCGAGGTCCGCAGGTTCATGGAGCGGGT
>CASGHA010000065.1 GCA_949319355.1 uncultured Methanospirillaceae archaeon
GCCACCATCAACATAGATGGTCGCACCACCCGGGGTTGAATTCACCACGAGTAATCCATTCTGGAGCTCTGCTGCCATCGCAGCCCCTGAAAGCAGGATAAGCGCCAGAACACACATCCCTGTCAGAGTCATTGGTTTGGACATACTCAAGCACACTTCCTTCGAATGATACCCTTTGATGGCTTCTCTGTTCTTTCCCTCCCCCTCGGGGTGAGAAATCCACATTTAAAGCACATTGAGGAGTAATCAGGGATATATGAGTAATGGTATTTAAACATAATGGTGAAAATCGTCTGACTGGAAGTCCGTTCAGCGATTAGGGATTGTTCAGGATGCAGATATCCGCCATCTCTAACCAGCATTCTTGGATTAAAAAAGAAAAAATTTGGTTTTATTTCAATTATAAAAACTAATTTTCAATTATTTTGTAAATAATCCCTGAATTTTTTTTTATGAGAGGTTTGAGATAAATTCCTGTTTCCGATGGAGATTTGATTTCAATGTATATTCATTATTTTTTAATAATTCCCTTTATTTTCATTTATTTTTTTATCACTAATCTCCTTCTGGATCGGAGATTATGAAGCGCTCCCATTGGCAATCAGCAATATGAGCGATAAAATGCAGAATATTCCATTACGAGTCCATTATCATAATACAGTATATAATAGGTTAAAATTCTTTTAAATTCCTAAAAAATATTTATTTAATAAGTTATATAAATATAATCATATTTTAGGTTTTTTCTTCAAGGCCTCGAGGAGCACCTGGACACCTGCCTCAATATCATTGAGGTCAACCACTTCCACAGGGGAATGGATATAACGGGCAGGGATGGAAACGGTGGTGGATGGGATCCCGCCACGCTCAAGGTGGATTGAAGAGGCGTCTGTTGTCCCACCGGTCCCAACTTCCACCTGCACAGGGAGGTCACGGGCTCTTGCAGCATCAAGAAGCCATTTGTTAATCGTGCGGCTCGCAATAAGCCCGCGGCCGCTTGCGTCCACGATGGTGATGACCGGTCCCTTCCCCATCTCCACGGCAGCGTCCCTGGGCTCGATGCCCGGGTGGTCTCCAGGGATGGTCACATCAGTGGCGATGGCACAGTCAGGGTCGAGGGCATACGCACTTGTCCGTGCACCTTTCAGGCCCACCTCCTCCTGGACGGTGAACACCCCGTACAGGGTGAGGGGTGATTTGACGTTTTTCAAGACCTTGATCAACATTGCCGCTCCCACCCTGTTGTCAAAAGCCTTTCCGGTGATCCTGCCGTTGGCAAGCTCAACGCATTCACGGTCGATGGTCCCCGGGGTTCCAATCTCTATACCTAATGCCACGGCTTCGTCGCGGCTCGTGGCACCTACGTCGATGAACATGTCATCAAGGCGGATTGGTTTTTTCCTGTCGTCTTCGTCCATCTTGTGGACCGGCTTTCCACCGATGACGCCCCTGACCGCCCCCCTGGAACCGTGGAGGATTATCCGCTGCGCGTACAGCGACGGGAGGTACCACCCACCGAGCGTGATGAAACGGATGAAGCCCTTTTCGTCGATAAACTTGACCATGACCCCGATCTCGTCCATATGGGCGGCGATCATGACGGAAAAGTCATTGCCCTTCTTCACTGCGACAAGGTTGCCCATAGGGTCCTCGCGGATTTCGTCAACACAACCGTCAAGCTCCTTGCGAATAATCCTGAATACAGACCCCTCACTCCCGGACACGCCATGAGCGTCCGAAAGCCGTTTAAGGATTTCATAAACCATTTTTAAACTCCATTCACGGCCTCTTCAATCCGTTCCACCGCTTTTTCCAGCTGGCCCATCGATGCGGCATAACTCAGCCGGGCATACTCCGGGGCATTGACACCAAACGCCGTTCCGGGAACGATGACGACCCCCTTGTCGATGATCCTCCGGAACACCCCGGGCTCCACCGGGAAAAAGGTATAGAATGCTCCATCCGGAGTCGGGAACCTGAACCCAGCCCGGTGCAGGGCTTCGCATAGGTAGTCACGGCGTTTTTCATACTCGTCCCGCATCACCCCCACCACAGACTGGTCACCTGTATATGCAGCGAGTGCCGCATACTGGGAGATGGAAGTAGCACAGGCCTGGCAGTACTGGTGGACCTTCAGACACTCCTCAGTATACTCCCTGGGCCCGGCAAGAAACCCTACCCGCCAGCCAGTCATGGCATAGGTCTTCGAGGCGCCGTTGACGGTTATGACGTTGTCCCCGAACCTGGCGGCACTCACATGCTCTGCTCCATAGATGAAATGTTCGTATACTTCGTCACTGACCACGGTTACACCGGCATCTGAGGCATACTCGACGATAGCGCGGACATGATCGGCGGGTTCAACGGCTCCTGTGGGGTTTGCCGGGGAGTTCAGCACAAAAAGCCGTGCACCATCCATTTTTTCCTTCGCTTCCTCAATATTGATCCGCATCCGTTCATCGAGCCCCACCCCGACAGGTATCCCCCCCGCGAGGGTCGCAAGTGCGGCATAGCTCACGAAACCAGGATCGGCAAGGAGGACCCGGTCACCAGGGTTGACCAGTGCCTGCATTACAATATGCAACGCTTCGCTGGCTCCTGCAGTAACAAGGACCTGGTCCGGTTTGTAGGAGAGCCCGTTTTCGCGACCAAGCTTGTCACAAATGGCGGTGCGGAGTTCAGGGATCCCCATGTTAACCGTATAACCGGTCTTTCCCTCATCAATTGCCCTGATGGCCGCAGCCTTGATGTGTGCAGGAGTATCAAAGTCAGGCTGACCGAGCCCGAGGTTTATGGCGTCCGGCCCGGCGGCCTCAAACATCTTCCTGATCCCTGATATCTCGATTCCTCTGACACGGTCGGCGATGTCCACTCTAACCACCTTCATTCAATGTTCGCATGCCTCTGCTTCAGGTCCTGCTCTTCAGTCTTCGTGATTTCCATGAGTCTTGATACGAGGGCATCGGCAAAGACCATGGCGGCAGTCTCGAAAATCGTCCCAAGTGGGGCAAATGACTTGTGTTCACCCATCATCTGCCTGATCTCGAACTCGCGGGAGGCATCGGCCACCTCGTCCCGCTGGGACTCAATCATGACAATCGCATCTGATATCCTTCCGATAGGAGAGTCAGGGTTGGAGGTAATCAGGGCAATTTTGCCCCCTATTTCCTTCGCGGTCTCAGCGATGTCAGCTACCGTCTTCGTCTTCCCAGACCCGGAAAAAACAATGATGACGTCATGCTGCCGCATGGCAGGGGTTATCGTCTCCCCGACGACGTAACAGGTCAGCCCGAGGTGCATGAGACGCATTGCGAAGGCCTTTGCGACAAGACCGGACCGTCCTGCCCCGATGACATAGATACGTTTCGCGTTGATGATCTCCTCTATAAACCTTTCGATTTCATTTTCCGAGATATTCTGAGCTATCACAGAGATCTTAGATGCCATCAGGTGCATCATGTCCTGGACAGGATGTTCGGCCATGCAGAATCCGCGTTACTATGGGAGAGCAGTCTACATCAGGATATCGAATGGGTATGAGTCTCCCTACCATGTTTATGGCCGATATCTTAAAAGAACTGCATTGAATGGAGATACGGTAAATATCAGGCAGTTTGACCAGAGAGAGTCTGGAGGTGATCTGAATAGGTAGAGAGATTCCAGGACACGGGGTGCTATTTATTGATCCACGACGAAATTTCAGCCGGGATGATCCCGACAACTGCTGATATTGAAAGAATTCTTCCAGACCTCATCAGTTTCTACAAGGACCTCCACGCCCACCCGGAACTTTCACAGGAAGAGGTGGTGACCTCCCGGAAGATAGGGGGCCTCCTCAGGGACGCCGGGGTCACGGTGACCGAAAGGGTGGGAGGCCATGGCCTTGTAGCACTGATTGGTGACGGCACCCGTCCGGTCATCATGATCAGGGCGGATATGGACGCCCTGCCTCTGGCAGAACAGACAGGGCTTTCCTATGCATCTTCTCTGCGGGTAAAATTACCCGGAGGCCAGGAAACAGGGGTCATGCATGCCTGCGGGCATGATATCCATGCTACGGTGCTTGCAGGGACGGCACTGCTCATGAACACCCGGAAGATAAACGGGACGGTCATGCTGGTCTTCCAGCCATCCGAGGAAACCGTTTCAGGAGCCAGGGCGATGCTTGATGACGGGCTTTTCACCCGTTTTTTCACGCCGGACTACGCTCTTGCACTGCATGTCGACCCGGTCCTCCCGGCAGGGACGGTCGCGATGAGAGAGGGTGTGTTCTCATCCGGAGCCGAATCAATCGATATCATCGTCCACGGGATCGGGGGCCATGCGGCATACCCGGAAAAAACACGCGACCCCGTTGTCCTGGCTGCCTCGCTCGTCACCGCACTCCAGACCATCGTGAGCCGCGAGGTCTCCCCGCGCGATTTCTGTGTGGTCACCGTCGGGTCAGTCCATGGCGGGACGAAGCACAACCTCATTACCGACCGGGTCGACCTTGCACTCAACCTGATGTATTATCACAAAGAGGTACGGGAAAAGGCGCTGTCATCCATCGACCGCATAACCCGGAACACGGCACTGGCTTACGGCCTCCCTGAAGACCTACTCCCTGAAATTTCCTTCCTCGACGAAGGTGTCCCGCCACTGACCAACGACCCTGGTCTGACGAGGAGGGTCCAGGAGATCCTGAAGACCGGCCTCGGCGAAAAACAAGTCCTTGAAATACCTCCATTGTCCGGAAGCGAGGACTTCGGGTTCTTTGGCCAGACCTATCCGCCAGTACCTCTGTGCTATTTCAGGCTCGGGAGTTTCAACCCTGCGCTCGGGAGCACCGTTCCCGAAGGCGACCGCCCGCCACTGCACAGCCCGTTTTTCGTCCCTGACCCTGAGCCGACGATCAGGACCGGGCTCCAGGCGTTTTCCCTGCTTATTGCGGGGCTGATGGACGCGGCAGGTGACAACCCTGCATGGTGATCAGGGATGAAGCCCGCAAGCGACCTCCGGGTAATGAGGGTTCAATGAAAAAAGGGAGGGGGTCGTCCTTATCATAAATTGCTCTTCGTGTACCGGGTGCACTCACACCACGGGACAAGCTCTCTTCCTGATAGAACGGAAACCGGGCCGTGGCCGCCACATATCATGCATTTTTTACC
This sequence comes from uncultured Methanospirillaceae archaeon, assembly GCA_949319355.1. Lineage (GTDB taxonomy): Archaea > Halobacteriota > Methanomicrobia > Methanomicrobiales > Methanospirillaceae > KLAP105. The sequence goes on from CASGHA010000065.1 coordinate 5,151, forward strand.
GGCCGGGAGGTTATTTTCAATCTCCTGCGCAAGGCACATCAGGTGCTGGCGTTCACTGCGGCAGATATCCGGGTCGACATTCACTCCTGACACAAGAAAAACAGCGAGGAGGTTGTAATCTGTTCTTTCAGGTGAAATATACGCCAGGTTGAGGACCGTGTCCGACGCAAAGATAATCCCGTTCTCTGGAGAGACCAGGTAGACCATCCCGTGGATATGGCCCCCGTGACTTTCAAGGATTGAAAAATCGTACTGTCCCACCCTGATTGACCCGATTACCCGGAATGCACCCATGGTCCCGGTAGCGATATCACCAAGGGAGACCGTCTGGCCAGCCCGGGGGGGCATGAACCCCGAAAAAAGGTTGATAATTTTCGTATAGATCCATT
>CASGHA010000066.1 GCA_949319355.1 uncultured Methanospirillaceae archaeon
GTCGTCGCGATCGTAGCGTCCTCAAGTGCATATAATATCCCCCTTTCACCATAACGGGACATTGATCGGATATAATTTGCACATACGACGAGGAGGAGCGGTGCCTCACGGACATGTTCCTGAGACAGGGCGGCATGACAAAGTTCTTCCTTCAGCCCCGGATCTCTGACCACGACTACATCCCATGACTCAAGGTTTCCTGCGCTCGGTCCTGTAGAGGCGCATTCAAGGAGATACCTCACGACGGGTTCAGGTACGTCTTCTGCCAGGTACTGGCGGACAGATGACCTTTCAACAAGGAACGAGAAAAAATCAGAGGAGTCCATCCTTCTCGAGCGTCTCCCAGCCTGTCATGGCAGCAGTGGTTGCCGCCGAGATGGCATCTCCGATGCAAACGGATGCCTCCCCGTACCGTTCACTCTCAGCCAGGCTTATCGCCTCGCTGATCTTGTTGCCCACCGTCGTAAACTCACGGCTCCCCGTATCCCTGACAGCCATCTGGTTCTCGCTCCTGACAAGGTCCATCACCTGGAGGACCGTCTTTTTCCCCCCTACGCGCTCATCCTCACGGAGCCCGCCAAGGAACATGAGGAGCTGGGATACCATGATCAGCTCGGATTTTGCCCGCTCACCGAACTGGTACAACCGTACCGCGAGTTTCCTGTCCATGTCTCATATATCACGCAGGTGATTAGATTTAGATTTCCCTCGTTGGAAATTACTTAAAAGGCTTCTGAAAAGATATTGGGTGGGCAGGTCCCAGGATTATCTCGAGGACTTCTGCTTGGCGCCAAGTGCAGATACCTTGGGCCTCATCATCCGGTGCCGGTTCAATGAGGTAGGCCCGGCTCCTTCCATTCTGCCCCGGCCACCTCCACGGCCTCCCCTTCCGCCGCGGCGTCCCCCTGACCTTCCATCTGCCTGAGTGATCTGGTCTGCCATTTTGACCGTGATCCCGGCCCTGAAGCGCTGGTTCGGCCCTGGTTTCTTAAGATCGCCCTCCTTCTTGGGGACGAGCCTGATCTGGCCCTTGACCCCCTTGACCTGGGCCCATGACGTTGTTCCTGTCTTTCCCATAATGAAAACTCCTATAGTGTTTGTCAGGGTCTTTTGATAAAGGTTTACCCGCAGGTGAGAGAGGGGGGCCCGCGGGAAATGTACAGGTTCACGTTTCCTGCAGGATGCGTCTGATCTCGTCTTTGAGACAGTCGCTCACGACCTTGCCGTCTACTGAGCCCCTGACCTCGGCCATGACGACCCCCATAAGCGGTCCCAGCGATGCCATTCCCCGCTCAATGACAAATTGCTGCCTTTCCCTGACCACAGCCCTCACGATATCACCGAGATCCTGAACACTGACCCTGCCCGCGCATTGCTCAAGCGCGTCGGCAAGCGGTGTCCCGCCTGCGATTAAACGGAGGATTTCGGGGACTGCCTCCTTTGCAGCTCTCCCATCACCTACTGCCGCAAGCGCGCCAATGAGCTCGTCATCGGAGATATGATCGACCGCTACGCCCTCCCTCCGGAGTTCCTTTACCGTCGAAGTAAGGGTCCTCGCGGCAAGAGCCGGGGGGACGCCCTGATTAAGGGCCTTCTCAAACAGGGGGTACTGTTCGGAATATCCGATATGTTCGGCAACACCGGGATCGAGACCGAGATCCTTCAGACGCCCGATACGTTTTGTAATGAGTTCAGGGACCTGGATTGCTCCCCAGATACCCCGGGAATAGACAGGTTCCACATCAGTCTCCGGATACATTCGTGCCGCTCCGGGAAGCGGGCGCATGTAAGACGTGCTCCCTCCCTCAAGCATCCTCCGTGTCTCCTCCGGTATTCCTTCAAAGGCAAGTCTTGCACGCTTTATTACCTGTAACACAGCGCAATGCACTTTTTTTTCAGGCCCGGCAACAATAATGACACAATCACGGTCGGATGCACCCGTGGCGGTCCGAAGTTCGCTGACCTCTTCAGGGGTTACACCGTACCCCGGCAGCTCATCAGTGTGAAATATTCCCCCGAGGCCGCACTTTTTGGCATAATCAGACAGTTCACTGCCAAGCCTCCGTCCTGGCTGGATTTCCCTGCCTACCAGCCCTCCGAAAAACGGGAGTACTAGGGCAAGGATCCTGTCAGCCTTTTTCAGGATACCTGACGATGTGGCCGAAAACACATGAGTAACGTCAACGGGCTCTTCCCGTACCCCGGCACCGCGTCTTATCAGTTCATCGCGGATTGAGAGGAGGTTCTCCTGGCGCCGGACTTCCCTTCGCACGACTTCTGCGATAAGGTCGAGTTCCTGAACTCCTTTGATCTCAACTCTCGCCCCGCCTGAAATTGATATATTAATGTCCTGACGTATCGTTCCCAGGCCACGCTTGACCTTTCCGGTCGAGCGGAGGACCATGCCGAGATACCCTGCAACCTCCTGGACCTCTTCGGGCGTTTTCATGCAAGGAGACGTGGTTATCTCCACAAGAGGAATCCCAAGGCGGTCGAGAGAAAAGGTATGGTCATCGACCCTCTGTGCGGCCTCCTCTTCAAGGCAGATCGTCTCGATCCCCCCACCGCCAGGGAGGACATCAACGGGAATGGCCCCGTCAAGTGCCACAAGGGCGGTCCTCTGGAAACCACTGGTGTTCGACCCGTCGATGACGAGTTTCCGCATTGTATGGATCTGGCCGACAGGAGACATACCGAGCATTTTTGCAATTGTCAGGGAGATAGTGAGAGCTTCCGGGTTGAGTGGCTGGGGAGGTTCCTCGTCGTCCTCGACAAGACAGGTCGTATCATAGGTGTAATAACAGAAACGCCGCTCATTTTTCATCTCCTCCCTGGCGGCCTCGTCAATTTCGCCCATTTCGCTCTCGGTAGCCCGGAGGAACCGGAAATATTCGTCGGTATGTTCCTCGAATTCACGGAGACTCGTCGGACACCGGCAGAACAGTTTCGTCCTGCTGTCGAGCTGCTGGTGGATCTCGATCCCCGCCTTCAGGCCCACCGTTTTATAGTCCATGGACGGACCTCCCTTCAATTTCTCCCTTCAGGTCCTCTTTCATCATCCCGGCAGCCTTGTCGGGGTCATCCTCATTCCCGAGCACCCACATCATTTTAACAAGCGCTGTCTCGGGAAGCATGTTTTCCGCTTCGATAACCCCTGCAGAGATAAGGTCCCTGCCGGTATCATAGACACGGTCACAGACCCTTCCATTCAGGCACTGTGAGGTCATTGCCAGCATGCACCCATCTTTTGCAAGCGTACGGAGAGCGGGTATCCATGCCGTACTGACGTGCCCGAGACCAGTCCCGGCAATCACAAGCCCCCGGTATCCTGAAAAAGCATCCAGTACCGCAGGGTCCATGCCGGGAACGAAAGAAAGGAGGCCGCATCCCGGTTCGAGGTCAGGGAGGACCATGGGTTCGGTCTCCCTTCGTTTCCGTGCATGGGCCGCAAGAGTAACGTCAAGAGTGGGGTACTTCACCGTACCAATCGGAGGGACTCCGATGCTGGTAAACGCATCCCTCTTCGAGGTGTGCATCTTTCTGACCCGGGTCGCCCTGTGAATGGAGCAGGAATCGTCGCTCGTGGTGGTGTGCATGACAACAGCTACCTCTCCGAGTTCAGATACGGCAGTTTTAGCTGCACACAAGGCATTAATCGCGTTGTCGCTGCTTGGACGGTCTGCTGACCGTTGTGAACCGACAAAAATCACCGGAACAGGGGTATCAAGCATGAAAGAAAGCGCAGCAGCGCTGTACGCCATGGTATCAGTCCCATGGGTGACAATTACACCCCGGGCCCCGGAAACGATCTCTTCATGGACCGCCCGGGCAAGTTCCTGCCAGATAGCCGGGGTCATGTTCTCAGAGAGTATGGTATAAAGCTGTTTTGTCCTGAACCGGCCGATTGACGAAAGCCCAGGTATTGCCCGGAGGATATCCGCGGCATCGAACTGACTCGTCACTGCCCCGGTACGGTAGTCTATCCGGCTTGCTATTGTCCCTCCCGTTGATACAATTGAAAGGACAGGGAGTTCATCCCTCTGGGTCACGATAGGTTTCCGGGCGACGGACTGTCCGGGCCGTTCCAGGAACCGGCAGGAATCATATGGTATGCCCAGGTTGTACCCATTATCCAGTTTTACGACGGCCATGCCGTCCCTTCCGGTTATATATGTCGCCTGTCTCACAGATGTACCGATTTGTGCTTCCAGGCGGTCTCCCGCATCGTAGGTATGGTTCATGCTGCTATCTCTCCTGCATCTGCGAGCAGTCTTTGGAGTGCATCCGCAGTCCTGCGGTTCCGTTCCCGGATCCATTCCCTGTCCGCCTGCAATGAACCCTGCCGTCCTAAAATGGCGGCCTTGACAGCCCTTGGAGCCGGTCCACCCGGCACATCACGGTTTTCCACACTTTTTCTGACATCCAGAGCCGCTGTAACCATGGCATTGGTGAGCCCTTTGTCACTGAGCGCCTCCCCTGTAATCTCCAGGGCAGCTTCATTCAGTGTTTCCATGGTGATGGAGCCCTTGCTGACGGCGCGCCCAACGATATTATGGGCAGTCCGGAATGGAAGACCTGCATTCCTGACAAGGAAGTCGGCAAGGTCGGTTGCGGTTGAAAAGTTCTTCCCTGCTTCCAAAGCCATGCGTTCCCTGTCGAAGACTGCCGTTCTGACCATGCCTGCCAGGAGGGGAAGGCACCCGGCGGCAGTCCCGACCGCCCTCCAGACATGGGGTGTCAGGTCCTGGAGGTCGCGGTTGTAACTCATCGGAAGCCCTTTTATGATGACCAGGGCAGCTGCCAGTTCGCCCAGCATCAGCCCGCTCTTCGCACGCATGACCTCGGCGGTGTCAGGGTTGCGTTTCTGGGGCATGATAGAGCTCGTCGAGCAGAACTCATCTGCCAGCCTGACAAAACCCACGAAGGGGCTGCTCCAGATAACAAACTCCTCACACAGGCGACTTGCATGGACCATCATGATCGACAGGTCCGACATGAGCTCGATAAGACTGTCCCGCGATGCCACGGCGTCCATGGTATTGAGTGAAACTCCGTCAAAGCCAAGCAGCGATGCCGTCATCTCACGGTCAACAGGGTACGTCGTCGATGCAAAGGCCGCAGAGCCGAGCGGACAGAGGTTGAGCCGTGGATAGCAGTCCTTCAGGCGACCAAGGTCACGCCCGAACATCTCTTCATAGGCGAGGAGGTGATGGGCGAGGGTGGTCGGTTGTGCATGCTGAAAATGAGTGAAACCAGGCATTATCGTGTCGGAATGGTGAGAGGCGACCTCCAGTAGCACGTCCCTGAGTCCTGCGACCATCCCGGCGACTCCGAGGAGGTCATCACGGAGACGCATCCTGATGCAGGTCGCCACCTCGTCGTTCCTGGACCGCCCCATGTGAAGGCGGCCGCCAATCTCTTTTCCAAGCACCCTAACCAGATAGGACTCTATACCTGCATGAATATCCTCAAAGCCCGGGTCAAACGCCTCTTCGGGAAC
>CASGHA010000067.1 GCA_949319355.1 uncultured Methanospirillaceae archaeon
ACGACAAAGGCCTGTCCACGATGATTGACTGGAGGAACAGGGATAGTTATGGCAGGGCGATATCCAGTAAGAACCGCGCCCAGCTCTACCGACTCAGGAAGTGGCAGCGCAGGATCAGGGTCTCCAATGCCACTGAACGAAACCTTGCATTCGCCCTTTCAGAACTTGACCGAATGGCTTCGGCGCTTGGCCTTCCGAGAAACGTCAGGGAAACGGCGGCCGTCGTATACCGTGACGCCGTCGATAAAAACCTTATCCGGGGCAGGAGTATCGAAGGTGTGGCAGCAGCGGCACTCTATGCCGCCTGTCGGCAGTGCAGCGTCCCGAGGACGCTCGACGAGATAGCAGAAGTCTCGAGGGTATCCCGGAAGGAGATCGGCCGTACATACCGGTTCATTTCAAGAGAACTCGGGCTAAAACTTCTCCCCACATCACCCATCGACTATGTTCCGCGTTTCTGCTCTGGTCTGAACCTCAAGGGTGAGGCACAGAGCCGCGCCGTTGAAATTCTGAGGCAGGCCGGTGAACGTGAACTTACAAGTGGCAGAGGCCCGACCGGGGTTGCGGCGGCTGCCATCTACATCTCCTCGATTCTCGGTGGCGAACGACGGACTCAGAGGGAAGTAGCTGAGGTTGCAGGCGTAACGGAAGTTACAATCAGGAACAGATATAAGGAACTGGCAGAAAAATTAGATATCGAGATCATTCTCTGATCTCCTTTTACGGGCCTGTAGATCAGGGGTAGATCGTTACGTTCGCAACGTAAAGGCCGCGGGTTCAAATCCCGCCGGGTCCATGCCGGTTTTTTGTGTTTATTCGAACCATTCGAGGAGTTCATCTGATTTGGTCTCATCGCGGCTTTTTTTCCGATTGCCCGCATGGACATAGATCACCTCCCGTCCGTTTTCATTGCTGGTCCGTTTAAAGGGTTCCGTTGGAAGAACTATCGGGTGATTTTCCAGGACTTCCCGTCCCCGATCCCGGTCTGGCAGGGGATCATCCCGGTGAACTGGCAGGGAAACCCCGTAACGATCGATAAGGAAATCAACGAAATCCTCTACCTGTCGCCGGTGTTCCGGGCTGAGCTGTTCAAGTTTCATGTCAAGCGGTTTCATGGTCTGCTCCAGGTTCAGGAAAATGGCACATTATGAGTTGTTTTTAGGAATGTATGGTTGCAGCTGCCTGATTTTCTGACGCCGTTCATCTTTTATCCGGGACCCGCATCAGGAGGATCTTTGATGAATACTCTGCAAGCGAGGTGAGTAGGTAGCCCTGTTCAAGCGATGCCCCGGCTGCAAAAGTTCCATGACCCCGTGCAATAACCAATGGAGCGTGCTGGAGCCCGGAGGCAACAGAGGCTGCAAGTTCCTCTGTTCCCTGCTCTCCCGTGACGACCGGGATTGCAGGGCAGAGGAATTTACCTTTGGTGTCAACTGGGGTGACCTCATCAGTACCGAATGAGAGCGCAACGGTGTGGGGGGGATGGGCATGGACAATGGCCTGATATGATGTCCGCTGGTATACCTCCCGGTGGACCTTGTACTCACTTGATGCGGTCCGGGGTACAGCCCCCTGTATCGGGCAGAATACCAGGTCTCCAGGCTGGTCAAGATAACTTTCCGATCTCGTAATCCAGAAACCGGACGGAGACCTGGTGCTCATGTTTCCGCAATTACCGGCTACCAGGCCCTCCTGAAAAAGCCTTTGCCCAATCTGGATGACATAGTGCTTATTCATCACGGCCTCCGGAAAATGTTAAGATATTCTCTGAAATGGGGGGGAAGGTCCTTTCTGGGAAGTCTCCCGGCTTACACAAACCTGATCCCGACATCCTTCATTTTATTGAAACGGGCGATATTCAGCAGCAGTGGGGTGATACACTCGACCATGGGCGATGCTGCGAGAGGACCGGCATCAAAAGCCTTCAATTTTGAGATGCGGTTAATTATGCCCATTACCGTGGCCTTTGCCTCTTGGTCATCCGAGCAGACCGGTATAGCGTAATCGAGTTCTTCATCGACTGCCTTCCACCTGTTTGCTGCAACCGTATTGAAGGCTGTTACGAGTCGAGTACCGGTGGGCAGGAGCCTTTTTGCCATAAGGGCAGCAGATCCCTCCGCCGGGGGAATAAAGGTGAAAAAATCCCGCTTGTCCATGGGGTTTACGGGACTTACAACAATTTTATTCTTAAAGCCGGTCAGGTCACCAAGTGTCGGTTCGAGGTGCCTGAAGGGTATGGCGAGAATGACAACATCAGCTTCATCCACGGCCTGCTGGTTTGAGACTCCGGAGCATGTACAGGAAATTCCCCGCGCCTTCAGGAGGTCTGCACAGCACTGACCGGCTTCAGCTGCCTTCCCTTCGTCTCTAGAGCCGATGATGACCTCGTACAGCGGAGACAGCCGTACCGCAATTCCCTCGCCGATATCACCCGTTCCACCGACTATCCCTATTTTCATTTCAGCTCACCAGTGGCTTGAGGATGTCTTCAAGCGTCCCGGCATCGGTCACACCCTGAAACTCCCTGACTTTTTTCCCGTCTACTTCAATGATAAGCGTGGGAACGACCTGGATTCCATAGGTACCGGCAAGGTCCATGTTCTGATCAACATCTATCTTTCTTACTTCTATGCTGTCGCCCATCTTTCTCTTCAGTTCTTCAAGGATTGGGCCCTGGCGCTTGCACGGACCACACCACTCGGCATAAAAATCAAGGATTACGGGTTTACCCATATGGAAATCCACCAACAACAATTGTCGCGCTTAAAAAGGGATAAAGATTGTTATATTTCTTATTTGGAGAGGATAGCCATTATTATCCGTCCGTATGCCGGCCTGGTCACGACAACGCCGACAAAGACCCCTATGATGGTGATGAGGGCAAATCCCCTGAGCGTTGACAGGTCCATGACGACGAGGGGGATCATCGCAATAATCACCGTTGAAGCCGATGCGACGATAATGGTGAGAGCCCGGGCGAGCCGCTTCCGATAGAGAGTCGGTGAGGGCACCCTCCCCTCATGGAGGATCTCATCTGTGATGATGACCAGCTGGTCTATCCCGGGACCGAGGACCGCAATAAGCCCCGCAATCGTGGCGAGGTCAAGCTGGATAATCCAGCGGGATATACCTAGGAGGATGATGAGTTCGGAAACGTTGATGGCCATCATCGGTAAAACGATGCCTGGTTCTCGGTATCTGAAATATACCGTGAGACCAACGGTGAGTATGGCGAGGAGCGCCGCGAGGATGACCATCGTCTTGAAGTGTTCACCAAGCGCCGCCGAAACCGAACCGGACCCGGCCACGGATACATCCACCGGCAGGGCTCCGGCCCTGAGGTGGATCTCAAGGTTCTGTGCCGCGGTCATGCTTGGCGTCCCTGAACCGGTCGATGCATAGAGCTGTTTCACCGGCTCGACCTTCAGGCGTGCCGCGAGGTCGGGAGAGAGCGGGGCCCCGTATACCTGGACATTGTCCAGGAGCATGAAAAGCTGGTGGCTTTCTGGATTGTCCACGGCCCCGGTCTTTATGACCATGTCACGGAATTCCTTTGCACCATCATCTGAGAGGGTAAAGCCGACACCCCAGGAGTTGCTGCCTGGCGGCTCCTGGCTCGGGTTTGAAACCGATGATATAGTATCGCCATAGATAACATGCTCGGTCTGCCCACCCTCCGTCTGAACGCGTATCTCAAATTTTCCCTGTTTTCCGACGATGTCCTGAGCCTGTTTCATGGTCTTGCCGGCAAGTTCCACCCTGATGTATCGCGTGGTCCCGTCAAGACCTGTTATTGTGTTGACCTTAGCGTCCTGTGTCCCTGCAAAATTCACCTTCTGTTCAAGGATCCTCTTGATATCGTTGGCGGTTTCCTTTGAAACGCCCTGCTGGTAGGTAATTATCTTCGCGCCGTTTTCGGCGAACACAGGCTCAAGTTCCTCACGGCTGTAATATTTGCGGATCTCAATTTTATCCGGTCCGATTACCTCGATGTCGGCATCCAGACGGGTTTTCAAGGCCGAAATAAACTTTTCAAGGTCAGCCTCACTCTGGATACTGGATTGGTATCCTACCACTGCAGCCTTGAATTCCAACTGGAGCCAGGACCCCTCCTGGAGGTCCAGGCCAAACTGGAGGTTTGTTGCAAAGCGGGTTTTCTGCTCATAGGACACCACAGGTATCCCGATGGATGAGAAAATCGCATCAATTTCTGCCTTGCTGTAGGCCTTCGGAATTTCTATGGTCGTGGTCTCATTTGTCAAACCGATGATCTTGACCGAAACACCCATCTTGGTGTTCAGGGCTGTTATTGCCTGGTCAACCGGCATCGTATTCGAGAAGGTGACAACCTCATAACTTTCAAAGTGAGGGTATATGGAGATCACTGAAATTATCAGGAGAGCGATAAGGAGTAACACCCGGTAGTCTTTAAAGAGGCTACGAAGTTCTTCCTGGTTCATTTTCCACCCCTCTTCTGGACATACCACCTGATGAGTCCCGCGTTAGTAAGCCACGTGTTCATGATATCAAAGAAAAGCCCGATCAGGAGAACTGCCGACATCTCCCAGATAATGGTGACCTGCCCGACCCAGGAGACAATGAACATGGCGGCTACCGCTGCAATGGCAGTACTCGTCATGATGATACCTGTCCTGAATGCACCGGCCATCTTGTCATTCAGATTTCCCTGGCGTTTCAGAACCCTCATGGTAAGGAGGATATCTGAGTCAACAGAGTAACCTATGAGCATCAGGAGTGCCGCAGTCGTACCGAGTGAGAGGGGCAGGCCGACTACGTTCATTGCCCCTGCAGTCATCGCCATATCGGCAAATGCCGATATGACCACCGCCATTGAAGGTATAAATGACCTGAATATCAGGAAGATGACGATGGACATCCCGACAAACGAGAAGATGAGCGCCAGGAAGGCCTGGTTCTGGAGAGTCTGACCGAACGATGCCCCTATCTGGTCAATTTTCGCGTCGGGATATTTCTGTGCGACAAGTGCCGAAAGGTCGTTGAAACGTTCATCCGGCATGGGTTCAAACCTGATCAGTTTTCCGTTGTTCACGCCTTCACCGATACTCACGATGGAATAACCGGTAAAGGTTGCCCGTATCTGGTCCGGGGAGTCTGCAGTAAACACGGTGACCGCTGTACCCCCCTTGAAATCCATTCCCGGCATTACGGGCATGCCGGTAGATGCAAAAGTAAGCCCGATGGAGATCAAAGACAGTACAAGCAGTACTGCCGGGATTGCGACCATCTGGGCCAACGAATATCTGCTGATATCGTAGTGGATCAATCCCATATCTGAACAGGTGCGCTTTGAAGGAATATCATGGTTTAGCCTGAGCCCGATCAGAAACCACATAACCTCTCTGTAAAAAGACCAAACCGCGCTTTAAATCTCCACGTCTTCCCCAGGCGCCCTGTCCCAAGACGTGAAGAACGAACCAGAAGGACTTTATAAAGCCCTGACGGAGCTTGATGGTATGAGATCGCCAGCGGATGTGCGGGCCCTTATTGAGGACCGACTTGCACGTTACCTCAAGAAAGACCGCAGCGGTATCAGGAGAGCCATGCTCCGCCTCTTTATCGAGGTCCCGGAGCTGACCATCGGTGAAATCCATGAAAGGCTTTCATCGATATTTCCAATCAGCCTGCATTCAGTTGCTGCGACAGTTGGAATTATTTCTACCCGTCTGGGACTACTCCATGTCCGGAGAAACCCTGAAGGGACGTGCTGCATTTATCAATTAAAAGGGCAGTACGTAGATCTGGTTCGAAGGTCGGTCACGGTTGCCTGAACCATCAGGTCAACCAGACTACCATTCCCATTATACAGGGTGACAATCTTTTGATGGACTCATACTCGAATAACAGGGCATCGGTTGCCGATTCCTTTTCGGAAATCCATATAAGCGACGATGTAATCGCTTACATCAAGAAAAAAAAGACTGACTTCCGGATCTCTACCTCGTGTGGCGGGCCTGTTCTTCTTCCGGTTTCATACAAACCCCCCAAGAAAACTGACATCAGGTTGCGGGCCGGTGAGTACATCATTTATGTATCCATCCACCAGGTCAGTTACATGTCAGAGATCCACATGGGTATGGTCCCTTTTTATCAGGAGAGAACCGTAGGGGTGTGATTATACCAGGATGAGCTTCATTGAGCTCGATCATACGGCAGATATCCTCATAAGGGCCCATGCTCCCACCCTTGAATCCTGTTTTGCGGAGTGTGGATTAGCACTGATGGAGGTGATGTACCGGGGTGCCGGTTCAACACCTGCTGCCATTAAAAGGACGGTTACCGTGTATGCGGATGATTGTGCCGGGCTTCTTCATGATTTCCTTTCAGAGCTCCTTTGCCTGTCGGAGTCGGAAAACCTGGTGTTTTCAGGGATTAATGTCCGCCTGACCGGTGAAAACCGGCTGGATGCCGACCTTTCAGGGGATGTTTTCGATCCCGGGACGCATGGAGGAGGAACAGAAGTCAAAGGGATCTCCTTTTCAGGCCTGGATATATTCAAGGACGAACAGGGATATGATATTGATATCCTCTTCGATGTGTGATTCCGATGATCCAGGGAATAAAACGGCTTGGACCTTTTGAATGGGAAGTCCCGGTGGGGCTGGTCCCGGGCATGCATTCACCCGGCAGGTTTTACCTGTCCGATAGTCTTTTGCAGACCCTCGAGGAGGGTGCGGTGCTACAGCTTGCAAATGTCGCCACAATGCCGGGGATCATCCGGTATTCTCTTGCGATGCCAGACATTCACTGGGGATATGGTTTTCCCATTGGCGGAGTTGCGGCTTTTTCCCTTGAAGACGGTGTCATATCTCCTGGCGGTGTAGGCTTTGATATTAATTGCGGGGTCAGGCTCCTCACGACTCCGTTGACAGTGGATACCTGTTCAGACCGGCAGGGCCTCATCGATGAGCTCTATCAGGCAGTGCCAACAGGTGTCGGCGCCAGGGGCAGCATCCGGTTATCAAGGAAGGATCTGCGTGGTATGATGGAGCAAGGTGCCCGCTGGGCGGTTGATCAGGGTTATGGTTTCATGGAAGACCTTGAACGGTGTGAGGACGGAGGCTGCATGAAGGGTGCTATGAGTGACCAGGTATCGGATAAGGCGCAACAGAGAGGAATGCCACAGAGCGGGACCCTTGGGGCAGGAAACCACTTCCTCGAAGTCCAGGTCGTCGGGGATATCTATGATGAACCGGCTGCCAGGACGTATGGCCTGTCAAAGGGACAGATCTGCATCATGATCCATTGTGGGTCCCGAGGACTCGGCCACCAGACCTGCACTGACCACCTGAAAACTCTCGAAATGGCAACAAAAAAATACCACATATCAATTCCCGACCGCCAGCTTGCATGCGCACCCATCACCTCACCTGAAGGGTTGAACTATTACGGGGCCATGGCAGCATCAGCGAATTATGCCTGGGCAAACCGGCAGGTCATCATGCATGTCACTCGTACCGTCCTCTCGAGGAGGTATGGTATTGACGAGAAAGAGATGCACCTCCTGTATGATGTCGCCCATAATGTTGCCAAGAAAGAGGAGCATGTTATAGACGGGGCGGCAAGCTGGGTATGTGTCCACCGCAAAGGTGCCACGAGGGCGTTCGGCCCAGGAAGGATGGAAATACCCATGATTTTCAGGGAAACAGGACAGCCCGTGATTATTCCGGGCAGTATGGGCTCGCCAAGTTTTGTCCTGAAAGGTACCCGGGATGCCATGGAAAAGACGTTCGGGAGTACCTGTCACGGCTCCGGCAGGGTCATGAGCAGAGCAAAGGCAAAAAAATCATTTTCAGGGAAGGTAATCCGTGAAAACCTGATGAAACAAGGAATTGTTGTCAGGGCACCCCATGACGGGGCGATCGTTGAGGAAGCGCCCGGAGTATATAAGTCAAGTGATGAGGTAGTGAGGGTTGTCGACCAGGTCGGGCTCTCCCTGAAAGTGGCCCGGCTCGAGCCGCTCGGGGTGATCAAGGGATGACGAGATGTGCAGGCCTGTTGTGGGACACCCCGCTGGTTTTCAAACGCCTGGTTGAGGACTCGGGGGTCACCTGCGAACTCGTCACACCCCAGCTTCTTGCAGCTCCTTTTTTCAGACAAAGTTTTGTAACGCTCATCGTCCCGACGGGATTCGCAAACCGCAAGTATTCATCCCTGCTCCCTGCCCTGAAAGCTGTATCCTCGAGGATAAACACATTCCTGGAAAAAGGAGGCAGAATGCTTGTATATGGTGCCGGAGATGACAGGCCCGACTCGTATGAATGGCTCCCATTCAAGGTTTCATACCGACAGGAGTATGCAAGTTGCAGCCTCGCGGCTGAAGGAGTGGGGGATCATCTGAAATTGTTGGAAGGCTTTGAGGGTGGAAAGGTTGACTGTGACGGGTGGTTTCCCCTGCATGACGGCGAAACACTCCTTGTCTGTGACGGCCGGGCTGTATGCATCAGAAAGGCCGTCGGCAAAGGGGTCGTATATGTGACATCAGTGCATGAGTACCCGTCACGTTGTTTCCTTTCCTCATTTTGCGAGGCAGGAGACGAAACATTATTCTGACAAACGCAAGAAGGACTATGAGGATCACCCCATGAACCGGTATATCATCTCGGAACAGTCAAAAGCAGGAGATTTCATTCCCGTGGCGCTTGCCCTTCATGATCTTCTGTCGCAACTCCCGGTGACCGCGAGATCCCGTGATAATCCCGGTGTGAGAATAGAGGGTGGCAGAGTGATTGATTCATCATATTCAGGCCCGGTCCTTGAACAAGTCATACAGTCAAACACCCGTATCAAGACGACTCCGTCAAACGGCCCATACAAGGGCGTACCGGTCATAGTCGCCCCCGTGCGGGATGCTCAGGGGGATGCCATAGGAGCTATCGGCGTGGTTGATATCACAGGTATATTCGATCTTGCCACCCTCATGGAACACCAGGCAGCGATTATGAAGCAGGTCTGCGGCAAGGATCCGTGTCCCCTGCCAGAGGAACAGTCCGGTTCAAAGAGATGAGGTTCTCCATATGTACGCGGCAGCTTTTCGGGTTCTTGAAATCCTTGACGGGGCAGGAGGGCCGGTTTCAGGTGAGGTCCTCAGTGAGAAGCTTGGCATATCGCGATCAGCGGTCTGGAAGCACATCACTGAGCTCCGGAATATGGGATATGACATCCAGGCTTCACAGAAGGAAGGATATGTCCTGAACAAGACAAGCAACCGCCTGCTTCCTTATGAGGTTTATAAGCACCTCCGGACATCATTCATCGGCAGGAAGATGCGGTACTTCGAGCGTACGCCTTCGACCATCTGGATCGCGAGGAAACTAGCAGAAGACGGAAATGTTGAGGACCTGCACGGCATGATGGTCATCGCCGAGGAGCAGACGGGTGGCGTGGGGAGGCTCGGTCGTTCATGGGCATCGCCTGCTGGAGGGCTCTGGATCACCCTCATCCTTACCCCGAACATCCCCATAGAACAACTCTACCTGCTCACCATTGCCGGCTCGGTTGCTGTCGTCCGGGTCATCAGGCGGCTGTATGACATTGGTGCCGTGATCAAGTGGCCGAACGACATCCTCATTGGTGACAGGAAGGTCGGGGGCTTCCTGCTAGAACTATCCGCTGAAGCCGACGTGGTCCACTACTGTCTTTTAGGCATGGGAATTGATGCAAACGTGAAGATCGCCGATTTCATGCCCTCACTCCATGATACGATAACCTCGATAAGCAGCGAGACAGGGCACGATATCGACCGCGCCGTTATGCTCGCGCAGTTCCTGAAGGAGTTTGAATCGAGGTATAACCTCATCGAAGCCCAGGAACATGAGTCCCTGCTACTGGAGTGGAAGAGCCTATCCTGCACCCTTGGCAACCGGGTCAGAATAAACACCCTTCGGAAGACCTTTGAAGGCATGGCCATTGACATCGATGAACACGGTGCACTGCTAATCAGGAAGGACAATGGGAACATCGAGCGGGTAATCGCCGGAGACTGCTCAATCTGCTGAGTAAGGTATAATCGTCAACCCTGCTATTGATCAGTGGTTGACGATGAGGGGCGACATAACCCGGTCACGCATGATAACCCGCACAGCGGGATGTATTGCTCTTATGGCGGCCGGTTCCTGGATATCTCTACCTCTGGGGCCAGTCCCGGTCTCCCTTCAGACCCTGATGGTCATGCTGACAGGCATCCTGATGAAACGAACTGCATG
The DNA here is from genome assembly GCA_949319355.1 of uncultured Methanospirillaceae archaeon. Lineage (GTDB taxonomy): Archaea > Halobacteriota > Methanomicrobia > Methanomicrobiales > Methanospirillaceae > KLAP105. The sequence goes on from CASGHA010000067.1 coordinate 10,245, forward strand.
GCTCCCGATGTCCCTCTACCTGGTCCTTGGTGCATGTGGTCTTCCCCTATTCCACAACGGCATTGCGGGGCCCGGGGTGCTGCTCGGGCCGACCGGCGGGTATATTATCGGGTTTGTTGTTGCCGGCACCCTTATCGGACTTGTCTATGAGCAAAAACAAAGAACAGTCCGCGTATGTGGTCTTTTTGCCGGTGAGGCGGTTATATATACGGCCGGAGTCCTGTGGCTCGCCTTTTCAACCGGCATGACGCTTGTCGCTGCAATCATAGTCGGTTTCCTGCCATTCATACCCGGAGACGTTGTTAAAAGTACAGTGGCATACATCCTTGGCGAACGACTTGAAAAAAAGCAGTCGGCTGGAGAAAATTGATTTCCAATGATAACCATTCGCGGGCTGAAGTTCAGAACCCTTACGATAGGACACCTGGACGTACCCCCTGGATGGACGGTCCTTGCAGGGTTGAATGGAAGCGGTAAAAGCTCATTTATAGAATGTTTTACGGGATTTTCAACATTTTCCGGCGAAATATCCATTGATGCAAAACCGGTCGGCGGGTGCCCGACCGGCTGGCTCCCTCCATTCCCCGACCGGGGTTTTGTTTTTAATACGGTTGAGGACGAGGTCGCGTCTCCGCTGCGTTTTGCTGGCGTTCCCTGCAAGGAAACACAGAGAAGATTGCTGGTTTTAGCAGAAAGGGCAGGGATCCTGGAACTACTTGACCGGGAGGTACAAACCCTTTCGGGAGGAGAGAAGGTCCTGGCAGCCCTGGCCACCGCTCTTGCCACGGACCCTGTTGTTCTCCTGATCGATGAGGCCTTTTCCTCGCTCGACCCCGGCACAAGGGACCGCGTCGAGGAAGTCGTCAGAGTCTATGGGCCCCGGTATGTCATCGAAGCAACCCATGACACGGGCCGGGCCCTAATGAGGGACCAGGTAATACTGCTTGAAAAAGGGAATATCCTGGCGATGGGACCTCCCCAGGAAGTCATCGGGAGACTTCGTGGAACGCCTTTTGAACCCCTGGAGATGGTGATAGATGGAGCTGGTCTGTAACCAGGTGTTGCTGGACAGGGGTACATGGAAACTCCATGCCGATGCATGTTTCACAGAAGGTAGGCACCTGGTGACCGGGCCCGTAGGGTGTGGTAAAACAACCCTTGCACTTGTTTTATCCGGGTGTGAAAAACCCGGAAAAGGCAGGGTTCATAAACCAGGGGTCCGATCGGTTCTCCTCTCTCTCCAGTTTCCGGAATATCAGGTCACCGGCTCAACTCCGCGGGAAGAAATATGTTCCTGGCAGATCCTCCCGGAACAGGTACTCAAAGAATGTGGACTTGCCGGAAGGCAGGACGATGATATAGAAAGCCTCTCACAGGGCGAACTGAAAACACTTCATCTTGCCTGCGTGCTGTCTCGGAACGATGATGTGCTTATCCTGGATGAACCGTTCTCAACCCTTGATCCATATGGGAAAGGCTGGGTATGTGACCGGATTTCGCAGCGAAATACGGGAATAACCCTCGTTATGACCCATGAACAGTCGTTTTTTCCCAGAGTGGACCACATATGGGATATGGCTGCGGGGAATATCACCTATGTCGGGAGGGTCCCGGAGTGTCTTCCAAGATGGATGCATGCCCCCGCAGCGTTGCGAGGGCTTCTTGAGCAGGGGATCATCCCTTCCAACATCAGCCGGGAAGACCTCAGGGGGGCGGCATGCAGGACCCGCGCCTAATCCTTTTTTCTGTACTAATCGTGTCAATCGCCTCGTACACATCCGTAACCGGGGCTATCGCTGCATTCTTCTGGCTTGTTGCATTTGCCCCGATAGGACAGGTCGTAACAGGAGGAAAAAGAATCATTTTAGTATTCGCGGGGATTTTCATCGTTTCCTGTATCACCACGATATCAGGCGGTGATGGCCTTGGATACGGCATCCGTCTTTCTGTGATTGCACTTGCCGGCTGTTGTGCATGGCATATGTTCCACCCTTCAGACCCCCTGAAAATTTCAGTCTGGCTCTTTGGAAACAAGAAAGGGTTTGATCTGGGAATGGCCGGATCTCTGGTCATGACCGGGATAACGGTTTCGGGTTATGACCTTGTCCGCGGAATGCAGGCGGTACGTTTTAAGACTCCCCGGCCCGGCGCACGACAGATCGCCGTCCTGCTGTTCATGGTGCTCGAACGTTCGCTGGCCAGGACCGAGGAGCAGGCCCGACTCCTCACAATCAGGGGGTACTCCGGAGGAGGTTCATATTGTCCTACCTTCTCGACGACCCCTGGTGACGTTATAGGCTCAATAATGGTTATTATTGTGTTAATTTCTGCTTTCTTGCCTTTAAGTGATGTTTTTATACTTCGGATGTGAATTGTTGAGAGGCTTTATCTCACTTCCGAATGTCAGGCAAAGCCCCGGATGTGAGGACTTATGAGCGCTGCCGGGTCGAAAAAACTTCTTATCACTGATACAACGCTTCGCGATGCACACCAGTCCCTGATCGCCACACGGCTGCGCACAGAGGATATGCTGCCCCTTGCACGTCTTATCGACAAGGCTGGTTTTTTTTCAGTCGAGGCGTGGGGAGGAGGAACCTTTGACAGTTGCATACGGTATCTGAACGAGGACCCATGGGAGCGGCTGGCTTCCCTGAAGGAGGAGCTTCCCAATACCCCGATCCAGATGCTTCTCAGGGGGCAGAACCTTGTCGGCTACCGGCATTACCCTGACGATGTGGTGGACCGGTTCATCAGCATGTCACACAAGAACGGTGTGGACATATTCCGGGTCTTCGACGCCCTTAATGATATCCGGAACATGGACCGCTCGATGAAAATGGTCCGGGAGGTCGGAGCGCAGCTCCAGGGTGCCATTTCCTATACCACAAGCCCGGTTCACAGCATCAGGGGATTTGTTGCCATGGCCGAGGAACTCGCATCGAGAGGGTGCGAATCCCTCTGCATCAAGGACATGGCCGGGCTCATTATGCCTGAAGAAGCCCGTGAACTCATCACCTGTATAAGGGAAACCGTAGGCATACCTGTCGACCTCCACAGTCATTCGACAAGCGGGATTGCTTCGATGTCCTACCTTGCCGCTGCATGGGCAGGAGTCGATATCCTTGACACCGCGATGTCACCATTCTCCCTGGGGACCTCCCAGCCCCCCACGGAGAGTATTGTTGCTGCTATGGCCGGGACCATTCGGGATACCGGCATCAGTCTCCTGGCTTTAAGGGAAATCAGGGATTACTGCGTGAAGTTGAGGGGAAAATACTCGCCACTTATTGATCCGATTTCTGAAAGGGTGGACTCCGACGTCCTTTTGTACCAGCTGCCAGGGGGCATGATCTCCAATCTTGTTTCACAATTGAAGGAGCAGGACGCGGTTGAACGGCTTTCTGACGTTTTTGCCGAAGTACCCAGGGTCCGCGAGGACCTTGGGTACCCCCCGCTCGTAACCCCTACAACCCAGATTGTCGGGACGCAGGCAGTCTTAAACGTCCTCATTGGGGGCGACCGCTACCAGAACGTTACGAAGGAAGTCAAGGATTATGTCAGGGGGCTTTACGGTCGCCCGCCAGCTCCCATCGGTGAGGCGATCCGTAAGAAGATCATCGGTGACGAACCGGTCATTGAAGTACGGCCAGCAGACCTTCTCGAGCCGGTCTATGATAAAATGAAGGAAGAGGCGGTTTCTGCAGGTCTTGTACGAAAGGAGGAGGATGTAATGACCTATATCCTCTACCCTGCCATTGCACCGTCTTTCCTGAAAGGGGAGCGAAATGTTGAAGAAATCCCCGTTGTCGTCCCGGTCAGGCAGCAGGTTACTGAGATGCCCCGATCGATGGAGGTTGAAGTAGACGGTGAGATCTTCTCGGTGAGTATTGTATCGGTTGAAGGTTCACTAATTTCACAGGCGCCTGCTGTTTCAACCGGGAAAATTCCCCGGGGTGACATTAAGGGCGGGGTGAAGAGCAATATGCA
>CASGHA010000068.1 GCA_949319355.1 uncultured Methanospirillaceae archaeon
AGGGGTCCCGTCAGTCAGAAGGACCGAGCTCCTGCAGCGTTGATAATGGTGGTCCTTTCCATAATAAGATGTCTCACCGGTAACCGCCCGGTATGATTCCCCCGTTACTATATGTTCCCCGATTTCCTCCTGGGACGGGAGAGGGAGTTTAGCAGCCTGCTCATCAAATGCCCGGCTCGTTATGGAAGGAGTGCCGTCGTGTTGATAAACGGCACAGGGAAGGGGAAATGCCTTTACAAGCCCCTCAAAACGGGCCAGTTCGTCCCGTTCAGACTGCATCCTGACTGCGAGGCGGTCAAGCCTCTCTGCAAGAGGAGAAAGCGTTGATTCCGGGCTGATCCCTGATACACGGGCCGATACGTCTCCGCCGGCAAGCGCGTCGAGCATACGGAGTATCTGGTCAAGGTCTTCTTTGGCCTGGTCCCGACCGGGTACCGCCTCGTCCTTCTTCCTCGACACACCAATAAACAAGGCCTTCCGGCCCAGCTTTTCCTGCATCAGGCTGTTCCTCCTGTTTTGTTGTCCACTGTACCAGGTCCTGCCACACTCCATGACAGAACCGTATCAGAAATTTTTCGATATGCCAGAGCGACCTCACTGTCAGGATACAGGTGCGAGAGGGGCAATCCCTGCCTCTGGGACTCGTATACCAGGTTGCTGTACGGTACGGTAAAGACGACGGGTATCTTTTGTTTAATAATCTCCTCGGCCTCGTGGAGGAGCCGCTCCTCCTCAAGGGCTTCGTCTCCCGGGACATCAGGGAACCACCGTTTCAACATCCGGATGAACCCGTTTTCATGGTGCGTATCAAAGCCTCCTTTCCACCGGGTCAGGATGGCAAGGTCCGCACGGACTGTTGAACCGATGATCTCAGCGATGTCCTGGAAAATCATCTCGATCGCATGAAGGCCCTGGAGGGAGAAAACACCCCTGTCAAAGGTTATGATGACCTTGTCTGCGGCAATAAGCCCGTTGATGACGAACTGTCCCATCGAGGGGGGGGTGTCGACCAGGATGAAATCGTAGTTGTTGCGGATACTGTCGAGCTGTGACCGCAGGATTCCGTACCGGTTTTCAAGGGGATAGAGGAACGGTTCAACACCGACCAGGTCCAGGGTGGATGGGGCCAGGTCAATTCCGGACTGTGTCCTGATGATGATCTGACTGATTTTTTTTTCGGGATACCCCTCAATACAACCCATGAAGACATCGTACATGGTATCCCTGGCCGTGGCAGGGTCCACCCCGAGGCCGGATGTAGCGTTTGCCTGGGGGTCGGTGTCCACCACAAGGACTCTTTTTCCTGATTTCTGCAGGTTTCCGGCGATATTAAGGCATGAGGTTGTCTTTCCGGTCCCGCCTTTGTGGTGTGCAAACGTTATTACAGGAATGAGAGACCCTCCTGTTCTGATTTAAGGAACTTCGTAGATTTCAAGGTATCCCGGAGAAGGAGCCGGTGTTTTACAGGCAGGTCTGACCCGGGCCTTGCGTAATACTAAAAATAAAACGGTACTGTGTCCGGAATAAAAAGACGAAGCAGGAACATGGATTACTTCCTGTTCTTAAGCATCAGCTTCTTGATCTTCTCCCTGCAGCTGTCATCGGCCATGCCGGCGAGGTCTGCCTCGGTCAGGGGCTTGTCTTCAAGGGGTTTGTCCGTAAATGCGTCCGCTACCACCTTATCAAGTTTTTTGGCGCGTTCCCAGCACTTCAACGCTTCCTCATCCCGTTTCAAGCCGCCCTGGAGGGTTATTGCCTTGAAAGCCCACAGATCAGGGTTGGAAGGATAAATGGAAAGTGCCTCGTCATACTTCTTCAGGGCCTCTTCATACTTACTGTTATATGCCAGGAGATCTGCCTCAAGTGCAAGGGCATCAGCCTTGTTTAACAGCTGGTCTCTCCTGCTCCATTCTTTCCGTTCCGTCGGAGGCACTTAAACTCCCTCAATAGGGGGAATGTTGGACAGGAAGACTATATGAATCTTGATGTGGCGGAAAAAGCAGAGGATATATACCCGCTGCCGGTTACCTATGTATCAGTTTTCCCGGTTCAGAGGGCGTTACCATGCAGGAACGGTACGAGATCTCGTCGTCTCTCAAGGAGTTGATTGAACATGCCGAAAACGTGCTGGACTTTGAGATCCATCTCCAGCGTCAGCCTGACTGCCCTCACAAGGGCCTGATCCTGGACAAGTACAGCTTTGATTCACCGAGGAATGTCCTCGTGTTTTCTCCGCAGCAGATAGGGATGCTCAAGGACTTCGTTATCGGCCACAACTGCATCAGGCTGCTCCTCCGCGGTACAGCACACGGCCATGGGAATTTTAAGGTCCTCTCCATTAACGAAGAGTGTGCAACCCTTGGCATGGAGCAGATTTACCTCGATATCCTGAAGGACGAAAAGACGCGCCACCTCGACCTCGCCATGAAGAAAAAACTCATGTTCTATCTGTATCTCCTGTTCCATGAGACCATAACCGACATCCCCTGGTCGATCCTCGCCAATATCGTTATTTCCAGGAAATGCCAGGTCATGAGGAGTGCACAGGTCTACTTCCTCATGAAGGAGAGCATGAGGGACATGCATGACCTGGTCTCGTTCAAGGACTATATCCCGCGGCGGTACTTTGTCATGCACAATGCGATGTTCTACGCCCGCGACCTCCTCCTCGCCGAGGTACTCTCGGAGATGAACCTCAACCCGATGATGAACATCCCCGAGTTCAAGAAGTTCAAGAACCTCAACCTTATGGAGATGCTGACAAACCGGTGGATGAAGTCCCTATGGTACCAGACGAAGCTGGTAGGTGACGTCATGGTCCAGATCCTCAAGGACCTGAAGATTCACGAGACTGATGCAACGGGAACGGATGAAAACTATTACCGTATCTACGAGGCAGGGGTCGGGATAACAAAAAAATGGATCTCGTTCATGCAGCTCGAGAAGTATTACACCTGGGGAACGCCGGAGCACCAGAGGGAGGCCCTCCAGAGACAGGACCAGATTGAGTCCGCAGTCAGGACCCGGCTCTTTGGTGTCGATGTATAAACAGGCATGTTTTTCCCTGTACCTCGCATATCAGACGTTGGAACGGCCTTTCCAGGCCGACGATAATCACCTGTTTCAGCGGGTCATCTCATGCGGTCATTCATCCTCCGGATAGCAAACGGCGATATCGGGAAGCTGTTCATCATCGGCGTCCTCGCCCTCATATCACTGGTCATCACCTTTTATATCTACTACATCAAGGCCGGTTCCCAGTTCCTCCTGGTCTACCAGATCCTCCCTCACCTCTACCTCATCCCGATCATCCTCGTTTCACTCTGGTACCCGAAACGCGGCCTTCAGGTCACCATTCTGCTCGCCCTCGCGGTCTTCATCAACAGCAGCCTCCTCGCCCTTGCAGGCTATCCTATCGACCCGGTCCTGTCCCTGTTGTATTCAGGGCTCGATATAGGGCTCTTTGTCTCGGTCGTGCTGTATGCCAAGGACCGCCACCTCGTCGAGGCGATGCTTAAAAACCTGCTTGCACGGCAGAGAGAGGCAATGGCCGGTCCTGCGGGAGAAATACCGGATACCGAAGCATTGCTTTCACGGTTGAAGGACCCTGACGAGGAGGTGAGGGAGGAGTCGGTCAGGCACCTCGGTGAACTCTGCGATGGCCGCGCCGTCCCCTACCTGATCGAACGGCTCGGGGATGACTCAGCCTTTGTAAGGAAAGCCGCCGCATGGTCCCTCGGCCAGATCGGCGACCCGGGAGCGTTCTCCACGCTGCTTGACGCGCTTCGGGACCCTGACCGGAATGTCAGGGAAGGCGCTGCGGAGGCCCTCGGAGCGATAGGCAGGACCAACCCGAAGCCTCTCCTCCCCGCGCTGAGGGACCCTGACTGGCATATCAGGATGGGTGCTGTCATCGCCCTCAGGATCTGTGGGTATAACCGTGACCTCTCCCTGTTTCTCCCGCTCCTGTCAGACGAGAACCGGTATGTCAGGCGGGAGACGGTAAAGACGCTCGGGAGGATTGGTGACAAGAGTATCGTCGACCGGCTTGCACCTCTCCTGAAAGACCAGGACGCTGGTGTCCGTATCCGGGTCGTCGGTGCGCTGGGGAAAATCGGCGGGCAGCCGGCGTACCGGTTGCTCGAAGAGGCGTTGTCTGACCCCGAATGGGAGGTCCGTGTCAAGGCGCGCAAGGAGCTTGACAACCAGGACGTGAGTTCTGACATCTGACCCGGGCATGATCCTGTCCCGGGCGCTCTCCGGATGAGTCCCG
>CASGHA010000069.1 GCA_949319355.1 uncultured Methanospirillaceae archaeon
TTTTTCGGGGGTGGGACAACGACCTAGTCTCCCGGCTGCCACTTCGCCGGTGAGGACACTCCGTGCGAGTCAGATGTCAGCAGTGCTATAACAATCCAGATAATCTCAGGGATATATCTCCCGAGTGACAGGGGATAGTAGATCATCGCCCTGAGGATGCCTTTGTCATCGATGAAAAAGACACACCTCACCGTCGCCGTTGAGGACTGCCCGGGATGAAGCATACCATACGTTCGTGCCACTTTCATGGACAGGTCGGCGATGACTGGGAAGGGTATCTGGACACCCATCTTCTCCTTGATATTCCTCACCCACGCGAGGTGTGAATGCACGCTGTCAATGGACAGGCCGATCAGCTGGACATTCATATCCCTGAGTTCTTCATGAGCGGCTGCAAACGCCATGAACTCGGTGGTGCAGACCGGGGTGAAGTCCGCCGGGTGGGAGAACAGGACGACCCATTTTCCCTTGAAATCAGACAGGTGGATCTTCCCCTGGGTGGTGTCAGCCTCGAATTCAGGAGCGGGCTCCCCAATAGCAGGCATCCTGCCGTTCTGGAAGTCACAACACATGGTCATTCTCCAGGCATGATCTCTTCAAGTGCCGACTTTCCATAGACATAGGCCGGCATCCCCGAAAGAAGGAACGCCACACGCAGGGCCTCGTCAATCTCTTTCTTGGATATGCCAAGTGAGACAGCACCCTTCAACTGGGCATGAACGGCATGCTGGTCGCGAAGAGCCGCTGCAATGGCGATTGCAATCAGTTTCTTCGTCTGACGGGAGATCGCCCCGTCATCCCAGATGTGCTGGTCGAACTTCATGACCATCGAATACATCTCGGGGTCGGTCCTGACCAGGTCCCTGAAGAACCTGGGTACGCTCCCGATTTTCTTTTCAAGGTCGTTCATCTGCTCGTCCATTCCGGGTCACTCCTTCAGGACCATCGGTTCACCACAGCAGACCAGTTCTCCTCCGCCGACCTGCCGGACCACAACCACGTTACCGCAGATCTCACATTCGTAGACCTGCCCCTCTTTTGATACGTTGACCATTTACATCATCACTCCGTACCGGAGCGTGCGGTCTATCCCCGTACCTCCGGGTATACCTGCCACTATCGGATATCCTGAAAAGGAAATGCCCTGAAAAATGAAAAGGGCCGAAAAATCACTGGTTGCTCTTTCCACGTTTCGGGGGGTTCATCACATCTTCGGGGGTCTTGACATCCGGTCTGATGTGGTGCATCGGGAAGCACTGGTATTCCTCGCAGGAACAGGAAGGACACTTCCTCAGGTCCTGTTCTGCAGCATCCAGCGCGTATTCCTTGCCACAGTCAATGCAAACGTACTTTCCAGGTCCGACCTTGTCGCCTGCCTTGTGAACTTGGTGTTCTACCAAAAAGCATCACCTATCCTTCAAATATACCGGGTAATTATTTATTGGTTGTGATAGATCAACGCATCATTAGGTCATATTTTTCACAAATACTTGTTTTTTACCCGTATATTTTGAATGATACGTTTTTCAGGGTTTTCCTCACCCATACATCCGGGTAACAGCGGGTCGTCCACCAGCAGAAAATGGTACATTAAAATCCTGAATACGAAGAAAAAGGTGCATTGTGAAGTAGTTCCCTGGTTAAAGGAGCCCCTTCTCCCTGAAACTGGTGAACCCATGCGATGATATTATCAGGTGGTCCAGAAGGCGGATGCCCAGGATCTCCCCGGCCTTTGCAAGCTGGGTGGTAATGGCCAGGTCCTGGCTGCTGGGTTCCAGGGTACCTGAAGGATGGTTATGAATACATATGATCGACGCTGCCCGGTCAGCAATGGCATCCGCAAAGACCTCCCGCGGGTGGACGAGGCTGTGGTCGAGGAGGCCGACAGTGACCACCCTGCACTCGAGTACCTCGCCGGCTCCGTTCAGGGTTGCCACGATGAAATGTTCCTGTGCACGCCGTGCGTACGGTGAAACAAGGGGAAGGATGTCAGAGGGACATCTCACCTTCAGCCGCCCGTCCGGGTCAGGGGTGCAAAAACGCCGTGAAAGCTCGAGTCCTGCAAGGATCTGGGAGGCCTTCGCCCTTCCTATGCCCGGAACCTGGAGGAGCTCGGCAAGTGTTACACCCCCTGTCTTCGAGGAAAAGAGGGTGGCTATTTCAGCAGCCACCTGCAGTACATCCTTCCCTGATGTTCCGCTCCCTATCACCACTGCGACAAGTTCTGCATTGCTGAGGGCGGCAACACCTTTTGAATAGAGTTTCTCCCTGGGCAGGTCACAGGAAGGGATCTCTTTTATCGGTTTCATGACCGGTGTTTCACCGCCTGTGTCCATATGCATGAATAGTCTTACCTGAACTCAACCCCTCTGAAAGTCAGTACCCATATCACCGTTGGTCCCGAAAAACGTTCTTTTTCAGACTGGAGCGGGGTGACCACGGTATTCGTTCGTCAGGTAGTAAACAATGTTTTTAGTGATGAGCATGCCATTACGTACTATCATGGCAACCCAGGAGAATGTGATGGAAGCCTTCGCGGGCGAATCGCAGGCAAACAGGAAATATACACACTTTGCCGACAAGGCTGCGGATGAGGGATTTAAAAATATCGCGAAACTCTTCAAGGCAGCCTCGGAAGCGGAGGCGTTTCATGCAAAACGGCTGCTCAAGACCAGTGGGGTTACTGGTACGACGGTTGAAAACCTGCAGTCTGCGGTCCAGGGAGAGACCCATGAGTTCACCGAGATGTACCCGGCTTTTATAAAGGAAGCGGAAACAGAAAAGAAATCAGATGCGGTTATCGCTTTTACCTACGCCATGAAAGCTGAACAGGTTCATGCAGGTCTCTATCAAGAAGCGCTGACTGCGGTCCAGTCGAAAAGGGACCTCCCCGACCGCAAGGTTCTGGTCTGTACTGTATGCGGCAACATCGTTTTCGACAAGGCACCGGACAAATGCCCAATATGCAGCGTAATGCCCAAGATGTACAAAGAAATCGAGTAATTGCAGGGCATTGGGGAAATCTCCTTTTTTTTGAAATTTCATATTACGTTTAATTCTTCTCTCCAGGCAGAGTGTGTGGACTCTACCAGGCATCTATAACTATGCAATGCCACTCATTGATGCATGCCGATCCTGCATGGCAAATCCTCATGAGCAAAGCCCTTGATGAAAAGTATGGGATCAGACATGCGATTTGTGGGACACTTTTTCCAAAAGGTGTTGATATCAATTCTCGATCTGCACACTGTCCGGTGGGGATCCACTTGGTAACATTCAGGACTTACATTCAGGATAAATCCAATAAGAGCGTGTCCGAATGAAGGGATCAGGACATCGCAGACGTTCTTCCACATCACGGAGATACGGCTCCCGGCAGGGGGACTGCATTGATGACGGTATCATCTGGCAGATCCTCGGGAGCCGTTTACATGATGAGGAAGGAGAGGTTCCTGATTATTCGCATGAACAGCGCTAGTTTCTCTTTTAATCTTACAGGCCTTTTCTTATACGTCGTATCCATATGTTCAATACCGGTGAATCAAAACGGTTAACCTATGCCGGAGGTCACAGTTTATTCCACTCAGAATTGCGTTTACTGCCGGATGGCAAAGGCCTTCCTTGATAAAGCCGGTGTCAACTACCGCTCTGTTGATGTCGGTACCGACCGGGAAGCAGCCCAGCACATGGTCGAGATCTCAGGCCAGTATGGTGTGCCGGTCATTACCGTCGATGACGAGATCATTATCGGGTTTGACAGCAGGAAGCTCAATGAACTCTTTGGCTCTGAAACAGAATCCGAGGTCAGTGATGTCATCATCATCGGCGCAGGTCCGGCAGGACTGACCGCAGCCGTGTACTGTGCACGAAAACTCTTGTCAACCCTCATTATTTCAGAAAACATTGGCGGGCAGGCGCTCGCATCATGGACTATCGAGAATTACATGGGATACCGGATGATATCCGGCGATGAGCTCATGAAGAAGTTCGAGGAGCAGGTCCGGGAGCAAAACGTCAGGCTTGACCTTGACCGGGTCAGGGAAATCCGGAAGTCGGGGGATGTTTTTGTCATCAATACAGTGAGTGACAATACTTACCGGGGCAGGGCGGTAATATTCGCCCAGGGAAAACACCCGAGGAACCTGGGGGTACCGAACGAGGAGAAATTCCTCGGTCGCGGCCTTTCTGTCTGTTCAACCTGTGACGGACCGCTTTTCAAGGGCAAGGTCGTAGGTATTGTCGGAGGCGGGAACTCGGCACTTCAGACAGCGATAGAGATGAGCAGGATCGCCCGCCAGGTCCACCTGATAGTAAGAAGTACTCTCCGGGCCGACGAGGAGTATATCCGCCATTATAAGGGAATAACCAATATTACAACGCACCTGAACCATGTTGTGACCGGGCTTTCCGGGGATTCGTTCCTGACCGGGGTGACCCTGCAGGAACGCACAACCGGGACATCCAAAGAGCTCGTGCTCGACGGCCTTTTTGCTGAGATTGGATGGGTTCCGAACACGGATTTCCTTTCGGGAGTGATCGATATGAACGACCAGAACGAGGTCATCATCGATATCAATACCCACACCAGCCTGCCCGGTGTATTTGCCTGTGGTGATGTTACCAACGTGAAAAGCAAACAGATCATTATCGCCGCCGGCGAGGGGGCAAAGGCAGCCCTCGAGGCACATGAATACGTGCTTCGCGTCGGAAATCCCTGAACGCGACGACCTGCCGGCATCCGGACCCTTTGCTTTTTTCGGGCCTGAATGATTTTCACCCGGATCAGGTGTTTTTCTTAAGGAGGACAATCCGGTTCGTGTTTGTCCCTGTCCTGTTATTCGAGACACCCCAGATATGTGAGGTCTTTGTAAATTCCTGCTGATTGACCAGTATCCCGATGCAGGTGAAACCCGCTGCGGCTGCAAGGGGTACGGCAACCTCGTCCAGCTTCACACGGCCGTTCCTGACTTCCCCGACCTCAAAGGCGACATGACCTTCCGGTTCCGTTACCCTGTAGAGTTCGTGGAAAACTCCTGACATGACGTCTGACCATTCGGACACGGTCGGGGTTAGGGTCATCCGTGACGCGATGCGGTCTGCGTCAAGATCATTGAACCAGCACCTGATCCAGTTGTCTTTCGGGTACTGGACCACGTCGAGAAAGGGGGGTGACGTTACAGTCAAGGAGACTGAATCGGCCATTAGTTCAGGGGTATTGCGGGCATCCCTGTCAATGAATATCCCTGACGAACCGGCCGCGTTCAGGAGAGGACGTCCTCCTTTGGGGATGCTACGGACCATCTGGGCTGATTTCCGTGTTATGATGCTCCTGACATCGCGGTACTCCGGCACCTGGTGAAGGCGTTCATTGATCCTTCTCTGGCTGTCTGGGCTGACCGCCTGGTTCGGAGGAAGGGTGTATACAGAAAAAAAACCCTTTGAATGGCCGGTAAGCCGGTTTGTTGCCACCATCCGTATCCAGGCATCAAGGTGGTCGGCTCGTCCGTCCTCGGATCTGCATAGGAGGTAGTGCCGGAGTGAGACAAGTTCACGAAGGGTTTTTTCATGATAGAACATGGTGAGGTCCAGGGAGGCCTCCTCCCCGGTATCAAGTGGGACGAGGCTGAGCCTTTCAGCGACATCGCGGGGATCCGGGGGAAAAAATCTGGGGAACGTCATTATCGCTGATAGGGGGTTCACATCGTTTGCGGCGACCATGCGGCCCCGGAGACCTGCTTCAACCGGAGTCGTGCCCCGGCCTGCGAACGGGTCGTATACGAGTTCACCCGGCCCTGTGAGTCGGCTGATGAAAAATGCAGGGAGTTCAGGTTTGAAACAGCCCCTGTAGGAGATCTCATGGAGAGAACAGCCCTGTCGCTGCCGGGCTGTCCAGAAGCTGGCAGTAAACCTCTCGACAGGGTATCCTCCTGTCAAAACTATGTCTTTTTGGCAGTCCTCAAAACCTTCAACGACATAAGCGCACGGGCTGGCCGGAGGAGTCATCAGCTCTGTTGGCCCGGCACCGTATGGTCCCTCAAACATGGAATGAACCGCTATGCCTGATTTTCCCGGTGGGGCCGCCGGTCTTTCTCCCTATAGCCCTCCGCGAGGACAGACGTGATGTTTTTTACCGGGAGTGGGGTATGACCGGCGATGTGGAACTCACAGAACGGACACGAGGATATGACCCACTCGGCACCTGTTTTCTTTATCTCCTCCTGACGCTTTTCTGCAAGGGCATGGGCTTCCTCAGGGACTCCTGAACGAACTCCCCCGCCGGAACCGCAACATACAGGGGGCATCTCTACGAGGTCGATGACCTCTGAGATAAGTTCCCGCGGGCCTGACGAGATACCCTGTCCACGGAGGAGATGACAGGGGTCATGGTAGGTAGCCCGGACATTGAGCCTCGCGGGCTTTTCAATCCCATATTCAAGGAGTACCTCTGATATGTCCATCACCCTGAAGGGGATGGTTTCGGGATAGTCATGCTTTAAGGTCGACCCGCAGCCGGCGCACATCGTCATAACCGTTTTGATGCCCCTGAAGGCGAATGCGTCGATATTACGCCTTTGGAGGGTCCTGACATAATCCGGCTGTCCTGTCCTGATCAGTGGCGAACCGCAGCATATCTGTTCCTTCGGGATGATGACCCTGATCCCGTTTCTTTTCAGGACTGCGATGGCGTCAAGGGGTGTCATCGGAAGCCGCATGGTGTACATGCACCCGACGAAAAAGCCGACCGTTCCCTTTACCTCTCCATTGGGTTCTATCACCTCGTCGACCTGCTCGAGGAAGGACGGTCCTTCAGGTGCGACACTCCTCCCCGTGGTCCTGATGAGTTCGTTGACTTCACGGTGCCGTGGCAGGGTAAGGCCCTTCAGCCCTGCAAGCGCACGGAGTTTCTCGATTGCCTTTCCAGGTATCCGGATGTCCTTCGGGCACACCTTCCAGCACGCCTGGCATGACGTGCAGGTAAAAAGACCGCTTTCGACCGCCTGGGTCACGCGATCCACACTATCCCGGGGGTCGAGGGCAAGCCGCATCTCCTGCCTCATGGCGGTCGGCCCGGCAAACCTGATGACACTCACCGCCGGGCAGACCGAAAGGCACGCAAGGCAGGAGATGCAGCTGCGGAGCGGCTTGATGGCCTCCATCTCCTCGTATGACGGCGGCTGGCAGCCCTGTTTCGGCACGAGGCCCGGGATATCATTCAGGGCCGGGACAAGGTCAACGACCAGGTCGCGGATGACAGGGAGCGCGAGCGGTCCGATGACCATCCCCTCACGTGCCTCCTCGTAACAGGCGAGGACAGGTTTGCCATCTGCTACGACCGCGCAGCTTCCGCACTGCCCGGCCTCGCAGGACGACCTGAAGGAGAGGGTGGGGTCGATGGTATCATGGATCGCATGGAGCACATGGAGGATTCTCGCCCCTTCATGGACCCGGACCTCGTATTCGACAAGGGTCGGTCCGGTATCGGTTTGCGGGTCGAAACGGCTCACTTTAACCCTGAGGGTTTTCATGCCCGTACCACCTGCTCGATTCCCATCCCTGAAACCGAGATCCAGGTATGGCCGTATGGGGATGATGAAGGATCCCAGTCCTGCCTGATATCTGACCTGACATGGGCTCCACGGGACTCTTCTCTTAAGAGTGCACAGGAAACGATCATCCTCGCTGTCCCGAGCATGTTCCGAAGCGTACAACAATCGTTGAGGCCCCGGCGGCCCCTCGATACCGGCTGCTCCGATTGAAGCCGCTCTATCGTTGCGAGGGTTTTCTTGAGCTTATCCGCGGTCCTGAAAATACCGGCGCCCTCCCACATTGCCGATTTAAGGCTGTCTCTCATCACAGCAGGACTTACAGAACCCTGTTCGAAGGATTCGAGGAGGGCCGATGTTGCAGCGACCTGTGACCTGTTGACCTCCACTTCCCGTTTTGGAGACCTGCCGGCATATTCGCCCGCTCTCTTTCCAAAGACCTGTGTCTCTGCAAGGGCGTTTCCACCGAGACGGTTCGCACCATGGACTCCGCCGGAAACCTCGCCACAGGCAAGGAGGCCTGCTTTTGTTGTCCTGCATTCGGGGTTTATCCTGAGCCCGCCCATGATATGGTGAGCCGTCGGGGCGACCTCCATGGGGACGTCCCGGATATCAACCCCGTATCTCATGAACTGCTCGAGCATGACCGGGAGACGGGCTTCAATGACCTCCCTGGGGAGATGGCTTACGTCAAGGTTTACTCCGCCATGTGCTGTCCCGCGGCCTTCAAGGATCTCGGTGGCAATGGACCGCGACACCACGTCCCGGGTCGAAAGTTCCATCCGTTCGGGATCGTACTGTTTCATGAACCGTTCTCCGAGTACATTTTTTAAAACGCCGCCCTCTCCCCTCACCGCTTCCGTAACGAGCCTGCCACGGGCATCGTAAGGATACACGGCACCTGTCGGGTGGAACTGCACCTGCTCCATGTCGATAAGGTCTGCCCCGGCACGGTACCCGATTGCATACCCGTCTCCCGTGCCACTCGTCGAGTTGGTCGAGATGTCAAAGATACGGGTCCCCCCTCCGGTTGCCATCACGGTCTGGTCTGCAAGGAACACCTGGATCTCGCCGTCGCGATCAAGGCCGATAGCCCCTGAAACCCCTTCAGCCCCGGTCATAAGGTCGATGATCGAGACTTCGTGGTGACACTCGACGTCTGTTGACCCGAGCCGCTCCACCAGTGTAGCCATGATCTCATGACCGGTGCGGTCTCCTGCATAGCACGTCCTCGGGAACCGCTGGCCACCGAAGGGACGCTGTGCAATATGGCACTCGGGGGTCAGGTCAAAGACCGCCCCCCATTCCACGAGGTCCCTGATCCGATCAGGGGATTCCCTGACAAGGATCCTGACCAGAGCAGGGTCGTTCAGGTAAGCCCCGCCTTTCATGGTGTCCCCGTAGTGGATCTCGCAGTCGTCCTGCTCCCTGAGGACTGCGTTGTAACCCCCTTCGGCCATCGTGGTACAGCCCCCCTTGCCTATTATGGTCTTCGATACGAGGGCGCAGCTCCCGTACCGTGACGCCTCTATCGCCGCTCTTACACCCGCGCCCCCGCTGCCAATAACGAGTACATGGGTTTTTACGACCCCCTCCGCCACCATTTAAGTATTAGGTTCGTCGTACCAGTACATAAATAAGGAGTATCCGGGCAGGGGAGGTCTGAATGAGACTTTTAATGAAGTTTGGCGGGACATCGGTTGCTGATGCCGAATCGGTCGGACGGACTGTTGCCATCATCGGCAGACACCATGTGGCAGGAGACGAGGTCGCTGTAGTCATCTCGGCACAGCGGGGGGTTACGGACCAGTTGATCACCATCGCGGGCGAAGTTGCCTCGGGGACCAGCACAGACGGTATTGACCCGCTTATCCAGTCTCTCCGTCTCCGCCATGTCCGTGTCCTTGATGCGGTTGCCCCGGATTTCGCAGAAGATGCGGCTACGGTCATTGAGGAACGGCT
>CASGHA010000070.1 GCA_949319355.1 uncultured Methanospirillaceae archaeon
CCTTCGTAAACCATGAGGAAACACGGCCCGCTCATGATGTAGGACTTCAGGGAAGGGAAAAACCCCTTATCTTTGTGCTCGACGTACTGCTCCGTGACACGGTCTTCCGGAATCCGCTCGAGGCGGGCTGCAATGAGTTTCAGCCCCTTATCCTCGAACCTGCGGACCACTTCACCGACAAGTCCCCTGGCCACGCCATCGGGCTTCACCATGACGAACGTTCGTTCCATGGTCAGGGCTCACTCCTTGCCCCGGGCTTTGCGTCCGGCCTTCGTCCATGCAACGCGCCGCGGGACACGCCCGAGGCGGTAATTGTTCTGGCACTTGGTGCTGCAGAAATAATAGATGCTTCCATCCTTTCTGACAAACATCTTGCCGGTTCCGGGTTCCATGGATGCGCCGCAGAAACTGCAGACATAGGTCTCGACCACGGGTCTCACCTCCGGGACAGCTTCTTTGCCTCGCGCTCGGTCTCAAGGAGCATGAGTACATCCCCTTCCCTGATAGGACCGACCGTGTTCCGGGTAATAATCCGGCCTTTGTTCAACCCGTCAAGGATTCGGCATTTCACCTGCATCGCCTCGCCGTGCATCCCGGTCGAGCCGATGACTTCAATAACTTCAGCCGGCGTTGCTTCGTCTGCCATGCCTCACTCACGCCCGTAATGCTGCAACCTGTTTCGAGAGATCGTCGACGATCTCCTTGGCTTTTCCGGGCTTGACGATTGCCGCAGCCGCGGACCCGACATCAAGACCGCTTGCGGTCCCTATGTCGTTCTGCTTGCTGACAAAGAGATAGGGCACCTTCTTCTCGTCGCAGAGGGCCGGGAGGTGCATGACGATCTCCTCAGGCTCGACGTCAGCGCCTATGACGACCATGATTGCAAGGCCTCTTTCAATGGCCTTGGTAGCCTCGTTCGAACCCTTCTTGATCTTACCTGTGTCCCGGGCGATCTCTACCGCCTCAAGTGCCTTGTTCTGGAGCTCTTCAGGGACTTCAAATTTAACGTATTTACCAGCCATGAATCACCTCATTCAGGGGTCGAAAACCCCTTCATCAGTCATCAGTTCATGAGGACGATGTTGCCATATTAGTTCAACAGGAATGGTGATAAACCCTTTGTAAATACGCCCCAGTGCCCGGCTCACCGAATCAGGTCCCGCGTCTGTAGACTGCTGTACCATCTGATTCATGGACCAGCTCCAGCCCTGTTTCAGGGAGGATGACGCTGTATTTCTCATTTTCCAGGTCACCGACGACCAGGAGGTCCGCGCCGTACTTCTCCATGAGGGCCAGGGACTGGTCAGGGTCCTCATAGATGGACGCGATGTCCGAGGTCCGTTCACTGTACCAGTCCCCTGTTGAGGAACGCCACTGCACTTCGTGGAAAGGCCACCCGAGAATGGTTGGAATACCGGTAAAGGTGGATATCCTTGAATAATAGGAATAGTCCCCCTCCACCGCTTCGACGACGGTATGGTTGCCTGGAAGACTCCTGAGATATGCTACCGCCGCTGCGTCGCCCGGGTGGGCATTATCGAGGTATGCCATCCCGTCCAGGGTCCTCGTCTCACCGTACGGGACATCAATCGGGACCACCAGCGGGACCAGGAAGAGGACCGCTACCGCGATGGCTGGCAGGGCCATGGACCACGGCCTGGGTATGACCGGGAGACGGACTCTCTCAAGAGACCGCGCCACGGCAATGAACGTGGACACCCCCAGGAGGACCCAGGCAACATAGCTGAACTTAAAGACGGTGTTCATCCGGTAGTACTCACCCCCGGCGAAACTGTCTCTGATGAACATGAGTTCACATGCGATCAGCACGATGAGCCCTGCAGCCGCCATGAGCTGTTCCGGGTCCCGGAACCTGCATGAGACCAGAAACACGAGGGGGATGGTGGCAATTCCCACGGCGGGGTACCCGCACAGCGCGATGAGGACAGGGACGATGAGGAGGTAGGGGCGTTTTTTTATTTCAGGGACGAGGGTTGCAGTCAACAGGACGATGAAGACCCCGTGTGCCAGGAGGAACTGGGCCGGGCTGGACGGCGAGGTGACCCACCCGATCCCCTGCGCTGCACCGGTATCGAGCATCAGGAGAAACGGAAGGTACAGGAGGACTGATACCCCTGGGACAAGGACCCAGAACTGGAACAGGGGATGACCGGCAAACGACCAGGTCCCGTGATCGGAAGGAAGACGGGAAGTCCCCTCTCCCTGACTGTGGAAGAAGGACAACTCTCCTGATTTCAGGGTTATGAAGAGTCCCGTCGCAAGGACAAGCGGGGCATAGGCGAACAGGTCCCAGGTATTCAGCGGGAGCATCGTGCCAAGGGTGAGGGCGATAGTGACGCCGGTCGCGGTCCTTTGCCTGATGGTAAGGTCTTTCCACCGCGTAATGACGAAAAAGAGCAACAGGAGGAGTGCGGATTGTACCATGAGCCCGACAACATGGGGGTGGACGTCACCGAGGAGAAATGAAAAGAGGGGGTATTCGTGGATGGTATCAGCTATCGTCCGTGTGCTGTCCCAGAACACCGATCCGAGACCTTTTTCGGGAGCCAGGAGGGAAAAAAAGGCGGGGTTCATGAGGATAAAGGTGAGGAGCGGGAGCCACCTGAAGCGCTTTACAACAAGGGATGAAGCGGCGTACACGGACACCGCCGAGGCCCCGAGGACGGTGGGTAGGGCGAGGTTGAAGGCGATGTTCGACGGGACCCCGCTGCAGACGCCAAGGGCTGCAACGAGCCAGTACCCGAGGTAATAATAGATGTCCAGGCTGCCCCCTGAGAACCAGGGGTCGAGGGGAGGCACGACCGGCTGCCGCATAATCGAGGCGATGAAGGCATGGTCCATGAACTTCTCAGTCGAGGATATCGCCGGGTTGAGGTACCTGAGCTCAAGCATGAACAGGAAGAATACCAGGAAAAGTGCCTCGTACCGCCAGTAACGAGAGAGTTCCTCCTTTTTATACTGCCCCATGGCCAGGTGGATGATGACAAGGGCCGCAAAGGGGATGAGTGCAACCTGGGGCGCTATATGAATGATCCCGGCATACCATGAAACGAGTGCAAAAACAAGGAGTGAAACCGGGAATGATGCTGGAAAAGCAATCTCTCCAAGCCACCGTCTGAGCAGGGGGTACAGGCTCAGCTGGAGGAAGGTGACCAGGAGCAGCCATGTCCCTACGGACAGGACCTGTACTTCAACTCCCGCCGCCATCGTCCCCGCCTTCACGGCCCCGTTCTATAGTCTTCTTCAGGGCAGGGAGAACCCAGTCTCCAAATGCATAGATCGAGATGATCCCCCCTGCCGCTGTTCCGAGGTTCTTGATGAGGTGATCGATTACGGCGATAAGCGTCGCAA
>CASGHA010000071.1 GCA_949319355.1 uncultured Methanospirillaceae archaeon
TTTCGGGCTCGGAATTTATTGGGCCATTATCAGTGCTGGGATGCTGTCCGGAGTGGAGGAAATACGGAGTGAATGCAGGAATTTCCGGGGCGAGGTGACTCCCGAGGTACTGACGACCCGGATAATCCGCACGACCGCCCATTACCGGGAAAACCGGGACCAGGTAAATAAAATGAGATATATCTGTCTCCTGGGTGGCTTTTGCTTTCTTGGACTGAGTATCCTCGGGGGCGTCCAGTCAGTGTCATTTATACAGGGGACCGGCAGTATCACCCTCGACAGCCTCCGCGTCCTGCCTCCCGCAGTTCTTGCCCTCGCCCTCGGGCTGACGAGCCTCTTGAGCTCGTTCAGGTTCGGAAATTTTAAAGAGTCCTGGGACAAGCGCCTCGAAAAAATCGCAAAATATGAGGAAGAACTAGATATGAGAATGGGGATGACCCGTAAATGAAGGGAAGGCGTACATCCTACGAGATATACTGGGAAATACTCGTCTACTGCCGGACCGCCCGTTCATTTACTGCCGTCATTGGCCGCTGTGACCTGAATTCGAAAACAGGTCAGGAATATATTGCCTTCCTGTGTTCGAAGGGGTACCTGGATAAGGTCCGGGAAGGTGGCAAGACCCTTATTCAATCAACAGAGGCTGCAAAGGAATATATCGACCAATTTTCCGGGCTGTATCAGAAATTGTTTGATAAAGGTCCGGAGTTCAGGTTGCAATAAAAATCAGCCGGCAGGAGGTTCAGCTGCTGCCGGTTCAGTGTCCAGACCCATTTTTGACCCGGACGGGTCCTCATGTCCAGGGTTGGCAATATCGGTATAGAATATCCGGATCTTTGCCGTGTCCCTAAGGAAATCGATCATGTCTACCTGGACACCCGTTACGCTCAACCCTGTCCGTGCCTTTAAGTCTGCTATCATCTCATCTCTTTTTTCAGGCTGTATCAGGTCTATTTTCTCGTACACGACCTGCTTGCTGTACTGGCCGGTATCAAAACCCCAGCCCTTTTCAAGGGCCCAGATAACCCCGATGATGATGGCATCCGTAAGGACCAGCTTCTCATACTGACCGGTACCGAAGATAATTGAGTTCAGGATCGGGAGTGCGACCATTACAAAAAGATAGGTCATCTCGTGGATCGGTACGGTCTCCGTCCTGTACCGGAGTATGGAAAAGAGGGCGAACAGCCCGAACCCGACACCTATGGAGAGTTCGATGCTTGTAAAGAGCCCCATGATGAAGTATATGACGGTGTTGAAGGCAAGGAACGTAAAAAGATAGGCATGTTCCCCCTGTCTCGGATAATAAATAAACCTGATAATGATGAATGCGGATATGAAATTGATAACGAACCCTGCCACGTACAGGGCGTCCACCTGGTTCAGCATGATGGGACCCTCCTTCCGGCTAAGGTATCGATCTTCATGTGCAGTTGCTTGAAGCGGTTTTGTTTCTGTTGTGAATACAGAAAGGAGACCCCTATGCAGTACTTGGAAAAACGGGTCTTCCGTATCCCTCTCTTTTTAAGGCCTGAAAATGCCCTGGAACAGGAAAGAGGCCCGTTGTACTTGATCTCCCCCACAACGATGCCTGGGAGCACGTATCCGGTTTCCTTGTTCCGGAACGAAAGGGACAGATCAAGCGTCATACGCTCCACGAGGTCCTTTGACACCAGGGTCACCCTGCTGTAAATGGTGGAGAGGACCGGGTGGAACATCGTAATATCATAGGGAAACGTCCTTTTCAGAAATTCAGCGGGCTTTTCTTCCGTCAGTGGCCCTGCGGCCCCTGTTTCCAGGCGTTTCTTGACCGTCCTTCCGGTGTTCTTTCGCTCTTTGACTTCAAGAAAAGTCTTGTTGGTTGAGCAGTAAAACCGTGACCTCACCTTGTACCGGTGCGCTCTGCCATTATGGTGCTGGAGATACATCATGAACGTGTCAGTGTCATAGTACACGGTCTCATATCTCCCTATTTTGCTGTTTCCGATTTCCAGGACCCGATAGGTATCTTTCAGGTCAGACAGGAGTCCCCTGCACTGGTCCAGGGTCATCAGGAATTTTTTTTCCTTCCTGCTCATAAGCCGGGCTTCCGAGTTCTCAAGTTCTTCGAGGGATACCAAGTCAAATTCTGACAGGTCAGGGGCAAGGTTCCGGACATCAGGGGCAGGCAGGGTGGACCGTTCCATCAGCAGTTCACCCCTGGCCGGGATATCTGTCCGACGGATCGGGAATAGACCCTGGACCCCTCGATGAAAAAAGATCCACGCGTGATGACGCGGAGAGATACCGGGGCAACCCCCCCTGAATTGATGACAGGGTTATTTCCATTTCGAAGCCGGGCTTTTTCCTGCATCAGAACCGTTCGTCCAGCCTGTCCCGATGACCCGGGCATTCCCTGAAGGTCCGTTTCCTTCCGGTATCGCTCCTTAACGGCTGAATAGGGCCTATTCGCATGGAAAATGGTCATTCTGAAATTATTCAGGCGAATAGTCCAGGGTAGATCTCCTGTTTCCTTGAATGTCACATCGTATTGATACATTATGTCCTCCTTCACTTTCCCTGCAGCAGGACCAGGTTTCTCCCCTTCAGCCAGGAGAAAAGCCCTGTATCCATGTGCCTGGACTCGGGTGGACCACCACGTGCACCAGGTGTCTGGCGCCCGGATGTAGTCTATAGTTGATATATTGTAAAGTTTATTTTACATTTTACCATATAATGATATTGCACTCCATGCCGCTGATGGGACGATACCCACGAATAACATACCCGGAGTGAAAAAAAGGATACTGAACAGAACCCAAAGGGAGAGAAGAGCCCCGACCATTGACAAGACAGGTCCCTGACCCGGTTATGGGTGGAACCGTTCATGTTTAAGAACAATAATCGCGATATTCCTATGAAACTTCCCGAGGTCCCTTGCATTCCGGTATGATGACCAACAGAACAATGCTGGCCGCTGTGGCAGGCATCTGCATCGTCCTCATCGTAATGTGTGGTCTGGCGGCAGGACAGGTGGCGGCCCGGTCGACAGGCAACATACCCTACGCGGTCAGCATACCTCCGGGGTCTTCTGTATCCACCGTCCTGAACTCCTCGCAGACCGACATGGTCCTTGAAAAAGCGCCGGTTATCACCCATCCACCACCTGTCCTCCACATCGAAGTCCCCGAGGTCGACAACCAGACCGTGACCATGCATGGAGCAGTCGCTCCCGGGTCTGCAAATGTGACGATAAGCGGCATCCTTTGGGACTGGGGCGACAACATGCAGCCGGAATACCATGTCTTTCCTCACTCGCATGTCTATGATAGAAACGGGACCTACATCGTTTCCGTAACCGCCCTCCAGTCGGACGGCCAGGAGGCGACCACGACCAGGAACGTAACCATCAATCCTGCAGTGGTTGGCATTACACCCCAAAAAATCCAGAACCAGTCTTTTTCCGGTTTCCCTGGTGTCCAGCCGGGAAGCCCGCCCGTCCTCACGCTTCTCGAACCGGTCATCGACGGCAAAAATGTTACCTTAAATGGGAACCTCAACCCGGCGACTCCAGGCCAGACCATCGAGTCGGTACAAATCGACTGGGACGATGGGACCGCAACGACGGCAGCTGACCTCCCGGTAAGCCACCTCTATGAAAACCGCGACATCTACACCATATCGGTGACTGGAAACCAGTCTGACGGACTTTCCATTACCAAGAGGATTACCCTTGACCTGAAGCAGCAGTCGCCCGGCGTCCCGGTACCCCCGGACGGAGGGGGGCCTCCGGGAGCCGACCCGCCACTGCTGCTCGTCATTATCGTCACGGCAGTCGTGGTAGTAGTCATTGCCGCACTCGTACAGAGGGTCATGATCAAGAGGGCCCTTCGTCGGATCACACCGTCTTACCTCCCGGGACTGAAAAGGGTCTTCAGTGCGGGAAGAGTCCCGTTATCAATCACTCTCCCGACAGCTGAAGAGACGGAGATGATCTGCAGTGGTACCGATGTTACGCCCGGGGTCCTCGGCACAGTACTCCGGGTCTCAGCAGAGATTGCCACTGAGGGGCGCGAGGGGAAAGCGATCGGGACATCTTTCATCGTCGGTGACACCGGTAATGTCCTCCAAAACTCGAAGCAGTTTGTCCTCAACCCGTTCCAGGGCCATGAAGAGACGAAACGGCTCGTAACCGACAGCGGGACAAGGGGGACGATCAAGGAGTTTGCCCAGCTCGACGGGGCATTCATCATCACCGGTAACGGAGTAGTTGAGGCAGCAGGAAGAGGGATCACCGTGGATATGAGCCAGGTCGACCTCCCGGGGGGCCTTGGGTCCCGTCATTCATCAGTCGCAGGTATCACCAGGGTGACAAAGTCAATCGGCGTCGTGGTGTCCCAGAGCGGCCTCGTCACGGTTTTCAGGGACGGAAAGATCGTCTATCCCGGGGAAAAGTGAGCGGTTAAAGGCCGCCTTTTTCGAAGGGTGCTTTTATTATTGTTTTTATGAGGTTTCTGAAAACATCCTATAAGCAGGCCATACCAGAGCTGGGACTTCCTTTTCTGATACGGTAGTGTGCCCAGTCTCCGAAAGAGAACACCCGAATCATGACCTCCTCACCCTGCAGGTAGCGCCTTGTCTCGTGACGTAACCTGGTACCGTCGTGCATGAGGTGATGTTCAGAAAAATAATCATGAACACTTTCCAGAAATTCAATCTGGTGGGTAATAAGGGCGTTTTCATATTCCTTTACCCCGCGGGCAAGCTCGATGCATTCCTCGTCGGCAAGGTCCTGGTGGAGGAATCCATGTAATCCGGGTCTGGAAAAGAGGGCCCACGAAGGATTTCCGGAGGCATCCCGTGCCCACCTGAGAGTATGGGGATACGTCCGGCACACACTGAACCTCCTGTCGTAGATACTGCACTGTCGGTCTTTGAGGAACCAACAGGATCCCTCCCTGTCCTCTTTCACCCTGACTGCATACCCGGATACATACAACGTTCCCTCCCCGTCACAGAACTCAGGTCCAGGGGCGGGTTCCAGGGCCGCTGGATCAATTTTCATGACATCCCTTACGTCACGGTCAAGCAGGAAAACGTGGTCATTCCTCTTTCTCGTGCAGCAGACTCCGCATCTGGCACAGCGGAAGCCGGTCATCATGATCTTTTTGGCCAGTTCACCGGTGGGATAGGCAAAGAGACGTTCCCGTTCATGCATCAGGGCGAGGATGCGGTAGGGTACCGGGATTTTGCCGGAAGCTGGCATCGGGACCTCCTGCATTCAGGAACACAGACCTGTTTATCTTTGAAGATGGTTCTTGTCACGGTTGTTAAAATAACCAGCACATCCGTGGCTTATTCATGCCAGGGGTTACCTCATCAGGCATGACGGGGTTTTTGTAATCTTCGAGCCAGCAGGCACGCGGGTTGTTCCGGTATATGAATAATTTATTAATCAAAGCCGAATCCGCGGCCTGGTGATATCGCATGAATATATGATGGGTGGTCCTGCCGACGACCTCAATCTTGCCGGTTGCATGTGACATGATAAACCTGGCACGCTTTGCAAGACCAGAACATGCTTTCCAGGCCTGCTGGACAATCTCATAGGACTTTTCAACGGGAGTCTGAAAAATACGGTTCCCGAGAGAGGGCCGGCATTGAAACACATAGTACGGGGAGATCCCTGCAAAGGAAAGCTTTCTGAAGAGAGAAGTAAGGGTACCGGGCATGCTGTTCACTCCCTCCAGGAGAGGAGTCTGGTTCACAATCACCAGCCCGGCTTTGTGGAGATGTTCGACCGCCCTGAGTGAGACATCCGTAATTTCATTCGGATGGTTGTAATGGGCCATAAGATAAATCCGCTTTTCCATGGTGCTGAAGCGGGAAAGTACCCTGGTAAGACCGGGGTCATTGAGGATCCGGTAGGGATTGTATGCCGGCATTTTACTGCCGATCCGGATAATATTCACATGGTCTATCTCCCGCAGTTCCTTCAAAATCCGCTCCAAAAGGGGGGTATCGAGTGAAAGAGGGTCACCTCCGCTCAACAGGACATTCGTTATCTCGCTATGGGACCGGATGTAATCAAGGCCGGCAGTTACGTCCTTCACCGTCTCCCTTTCGCACGAGATGAAAAGCCTTTTCCTGAAACAGAACCTGCAGATCCCGCCACAAACGTCAGAAAGGAGGAGCAGCCCTGTCTGCGGATATTTGTGTTGCAGGCCAGGGAGTTTCGTATAGTCCTTCTCGCATGAGGGGTCCAGGAGACCGCCTTTATCCAGTTCACCGGGATCAGGAATGACTATTTTTTTCAGGGGGTCGTGTCGGTCCTTCCAGTCGATAAGAGACAGGTAATAATCATTCACCCTGAAAGGAAAGGTTTCTGTTACACACTCCATCCCCTCACGTTCGCCAGGGGTGAGGGTCACACGGTTGTCAAGTTCATCAATGGTATGGAGAAATGCCGGGTTCATGGGAATACCTCATATCAGAAGATCGCTGCAGCCGATTTGATGCATGAAGCGACCGATGGGTGCCAGAAACCAGGTTAACCCTGATTTAACTCTTTCCATCAGCAGGGTGAGAACTGATGAGGATTCAGTCCGGCCCTGCCATGAGTATCAGCACAGTATCCGGTTCAATGGCTCAACACGGGACTGGTCCCCCCTGAAATGCTCCTGCAAGGGTGAGTAGGAGGTCGTTCGGGTACGAGAACTTTCAAGGGGGATTGTCATTACTCTATCTAAATAAT
>CASGHA010000072.1 GCA_949319355.1 uncultured Methanospirillaceae archaeon
AGGATAAACCCTCCGGAGATTGAAAAATCCCCGAGGTAATCTATCGGACTGTCGCCGTCAGAGGTCGGCCCATTGACGATGACCGTCCCGCCAGACAGAGAGATCGGTCCTGTAATGTCAAGACCATCCCCTCCCGAATCAACGAAGAGATATCCTCCATTGATATCCAGGGGATTGTTACCCGAGGTCGCGCCGACATCCTGACCGGCATTCCCATCTGCCGGGACCGTGTTCACCCCGTCATCTCTCGCAACAAGGTGGATAGTACCATCATTCAGGGTTATTTTCGCGGCTTCAAGGCCCTCGTAACATTTTGTGATCCTGGTGTCGCCGCCATTCACTGATAGCCCTCCTTCGGCATGGACCGCATCATCCCCGGACGCAAGCGTTAGTGCACCACCATCGATAGTGATGTCACCATCCGAATGGATGGCATCATCCGCTGCATCAATCCTGAGGCTGCCTCCTGTGACCGTTAGTGAGGTGTTCGCCTTCAGCCCCTTCATACTGGCCGAAGTCCCGGTATCTGTATCGATGACTGGAGAGCCCGGCATGAAACCCATGCCCCGGGGATCGAAAGCAGCGGTAGAAGTCACATTTCCGCTCCCACCCCCGGTTGTGATGGATATTTCTCCGCCATTGACGGTCAGGGCGGTCTCTGCCTGAATACCGTCCGCCCCGGAAACGATCTGGATGGAACCGTCCTCAATAGTAATAAATCCCTTATCCTCTTCTTCATCGTTGTTAGACTGGATCCCGTCTCCCGTTGCATCAATAGAGAGGTCTCCTCCTTTTACCACTACGGAGTCCCTGCCCCGGATCCCATCATTGACGGCATGGATGGTGATGCTCCCCCCGGTGATCTTCAGGTCGTCCCTGGAGGTTATCCCGTCATTGTATCTGCCAGTGACGACAAGGGAGCCTTCACCGTTGAAAGTCAGGTCATCCTTGCTGAAAATGGCTGCATTTGGTTCATCAGAACCCGTGCCTTCCTGCACGTAGGCACTTCCGTCAGTCACGGTGTTTTGTGTACTATCAGCGAGGGTGATGACCGTTTTATCGGAGTTAAGGACGTATATCGGTGCGGTAGAGGAACTGGACAGGTCCACCCCGTCAAGGATGATCCGCACCGTGTCTTTATCACCGGCATCCACCCGCACCTGACCGTCCGCAAGAGTCCCGCTTACCGTAAAAGTCCCTGCCGCGGTAATGGTCACGGTATTTCCATCAACGGTTGCATTCGTCCCTTCCAGGGTTATCGTATCGCCCTGGAGAAGGATCCTGTTTTCCTGTCCGCTGTCACCTGACGAATCAGCCCATACCCCGCTTGTTGCGACAAGTGAAAGGACCAGTGCCAGCAGCACAGCGCTTGTTAATCTCATATCAGTTTATCCTCCTCGTTTTATCCGGCTTCTCACTGGCAGGAGGTGCATTCGTCGGAAGGCCGGATGAGAGGCTGTCTTTTTTTGTCCTGCCGATGGGTGCATGTCACACCAGGAAATGTATATTTAATTTGATATAATGTAAAGTATGCATTACATCATATACATCTTTTTACCCTGGGCAGCACTGACAGCAGGGATGATCCCGCCGGGCCGGAGCGACCTCCTGGGATATATGAGGCACGGAGACTTCACACAGGGATGGATGGGTCACCCGGTACGGGAAATCCGGTTTCCCATGAGGCACACCTCACCAAGGAGATGGTAACCCCGGGGGCTGTGTGTTGAAGCAGACACAGGAGACGGAACGATATGGCTCCATTTTCTGCAAGCACGAAGGGATCAGCTACCGTTGGCTGGTGTAAGAAGGTACGGTCCCGGCAACATTTTTCCTGTCCCCTGCTTACGTGGGTGTATGAAAGCCGGTGAAACCGACAGTGACCCGTTCTTTGCAAAAGACACCTGGGCCAGGGAAACAGGGATCGAACTGATGACCGTTTCAAAAGGGAGGGCCAGCGTGCGTATGCAGGTCACCGCCCGACATTTGAACAGTCACGGTACCGTGCATGGCGGGGTGCTCTTCACCCTTGCCGATACGGCATTTGCCCTCGCTTCCAACTCGCACGGGATACCTGCTGCTGCCATCAATGCCCATATCTCCTACGTGAAATCAGCATCGGGAGGGACTCTCGTCGCCGATGCCGAGGAATTTTCAATAAGCCCGAAGATCGCAACGTACACCGTGACGGTACGAGGTGAGGGAGGTGAGAAGATCGCCATATTCCAGGGAATGGTATATAGAAAGACACCACGTACCTGACAACAGAAAAATTCCGGGCAGACCCATGTCCCCCCCTGACGTTTTCCGGTCTGTCCTGAACGCGTAACGGAATACCCGGGCCCTGTATCAGGGTGAAGATTGACCGAGGATACGGATAAAGCCCTTAAAAACCGATTAGATCCTCTGAACAGATTTTTTTCCCTTGAAAATGGCATGGAAAACCAGACACTACTACCAGGTACTTGATCGGCCAAATGCGACCATTTGCACTAAAACGTTCCAACATCCTTGAAAAGTCATTATTCAGGGATTTTGTAAAGGATCCGGGGTGGAGTGCAGATCTTTTTTTATAGTCAGGGTGGTCCTTCCCGCCCGAAAGGCACCGAGGAGCACCTTTCATTTTACGGCAGAGAGGAGGTAGTGATACGGTCCGGCGTCGCTTGCAGTATGAATGACAAATCCGCCGGCCATTATAAGTCCTGATGCCTTTTCGAGAGAAAACCGTTTTTCCAGGGGTGGACCAAAGTCCATCGCCATCTCCTTCCAGTCAAGGTCCACAAGCCGGCCTCCCGGTTTCAGCATCCTTCGGGCATTCCTGATGACCTGTGCCGGGTCGGAAAAATCATGAAGGTCGTTTCCGAAGAAGACGATGTCGGCACAATCTTCACATAAAACGAATTTTTCCGCTTCACTCACCTCGGCAATGATATTTGAGAGTCCTTCTGATGCCGCCTGCTCCCGAAGACGGACAATGGCATCAGGGTTGATATCAACGGCGTGAACTATTCCCAAAGGACCGGTTATACGGGCGGCAGGAAGGGAAAAAAACCCCTCTCCACAACCGATGTCAATAAAGGACATCCCTGATTGGAGCCCGATGGACGAGAGGATACCTTCAGGGTCCTGCCATCTTCTCCGTTCCGGGTCTTCAGCCGGGAACCGCCGCCTGGTCATATGTGCTTCATTCTCCAGGAGAATACAGGTTATCTCTTCTTATGAACCTATCTTCCCGGGTCTGGGCATCCTTCAAACCCATTTCCGGCTAGAAAACCTCACGGGAAGATCCTTTCTGTTCCTGGTCCCCGTCCTGAAACAATCGACCATCTCCATGGCCACGGACGGGCAGTGGATCATGGCTGCTTTTATTGCCCTCCTTGAAATTAACCTGAAGTGGACCGATTTAAATCCCTCTTTGATGTAAATCGTTCTTCCTGGGGAAATTCGGGGGAGGGCCCCTATTCACATGGGATGGATGGCAGTCCCCTGGGTGGAGGGGTCCCGGCACGACTACCTTCCAGGAATGATATGACGTATCAGGGAACAAGCAGCATTATCAGCGGCATGGTTACCAGGCTGAATAGGTACGTTGCGATCACGAGGACCGAGGCAAGTTCACCGTCGCACCCATAGCGGTCGGAGAGAACGGCTGCGACCATTCCCGAAGGCATTGCCGTCTCAAGCACGAGAATATCTGTCTCTATGGGGTTCACACGTACAAGGTCAGACAGGAATAGCGCAACAAGCGGCTGCAGCACCAGGGTCAGTATGATCGTGGCAAAAGCAAGGACTCAGACCGTTTTGAGGGGTATCCATCGGAGCATGAGCGCGATCCCCAGCGTGACAAACACTGGCAGTGATAATGCTATGATATCGAGGACTGAAAGAATGATATCCCAGGCAGGGTCCTGAATGGGACTCATAATGAAGGATGCAAGGATTCCTGCCACCAGCGCAATAAATATCGGGGAGACGAGATAGGACCTGATGCTTGACCTGGGTGAAACCCCTTCTTTTCCCCCATAATACATCGCTACCATCACCCCGATGAAAAACAACGGAATACCTACACCCAGTTCACTGATCATAATAGCATCGGTGACGGCACTCGCATTTCCCGGGAATATCTGGGTTACCATGGCGTACCCGAGAGTCGCTGAACTGCCAAAGGCTGCAACGAGCATGAACGCCCCCATCTGGCGTCTTCCCAGGTGAAGGAACTTCCCGATAGCCCACGACAATGCAAGGTGACAGAGTATTGCGAGTACCATGACGATAACGGCAAGAAGAATTTCCATCCTGGGAGCCCTGGCTGCGAGCCCGGTAAAAATCATGGCAGGAAGGGCAAAATCAGTGACCAGTCTTCCAAAGAGGGGCCTGTGCTGGTCTCCTATGATGTTTCCCCGTTTCAGAATGAGGCCAACCCCTATCAGGCCGACCATGACAAAAACCGCCTGGACAGTCGAGACTGCGATCCCGGGCATAGAAACAGATCACCCATTCATCTCGGGTTGCGTGAGGATAAAGACCTCCTGAACCCACGGTGGCTGGTGTCCTTCAGACCGGGCATCCCCGTGTCTTTCAGCGAAAAAGGACCGGTCAGTCATTGTCTGCATGAATCACCCGGTTTCCTGTTCCCGTATCATCTGCCCATGATACCTTAAAGCAACCAGACATTGCCGTGCGAGGGTATCTCTACGTAATAATTCCATCAGTCTTATAAAAAAAACTTCAAAAATGGATGAATTATGTTTTTCCCATGTTCCGGCTTTCCAGTTCTCCGGTGCTGATGGCTGGGTGGCGGTACCTGGGCCGGCCTTCGGTTTTCCTGCCGCCTTCAATAGCCTGGACCGGACAGAGGTGGATGCAGGCACAACAGACCTCGCAACGGTCCTTCCATACCGGCTTTCCGTCCTGGAGTTCGATATTTTCAGCAGGGCAGACCCTGGCACAGGTCCCGCAGGAAGTACAGGCAGGGGTCACAGAAAACTGCCTCGCCCGGGCCCGTGCACGTGAGGAGAACCAGGGATAAATGACCGTTTTGAGTAGGGAACCGATAACAGCCCGGGAAATGCTTTTCCGTTCGCAACATTGGATGACGGGGAGTATTTCATCGACCTGGCGGTCAGCGGCGGCGATGAGGAGGTCCCGCTTCTGTCCTTCGGGAGACTTGTACATGAATATATAGTTACCCGGCATTTTAACCGAAAATCCTGCATCAAGGCCTCTCCCGGTCTGTTTTTTTATGATTTCATCGAGCTGCCGCAGTGCCGGCCCTCCGCCGCTGCCACCAAGTGTTACGACGGCGAAGAGGTACTTTATATCAGGGATATCGAGGCGGGCGGCCCACTCAGCGACCATAAGAGGCAGCCCGGAGAAATACACAGGGCATACTATCCCAACCCGTTCTGCTGTCGGAGTGATCCTTCCGGGGCTGTTCATGAAGGATGAAACCGGGACGATTTCACAGTCACGAAGTACCGTGCAGATCTTCTTTGCCACGGCAAGGGAGTTGCCGGTCCCGGAAAAGAAATAGATGACAGTTTTCATGCAGAGCCTCACGAGGTATGGTCATCGGTGGGATCACCAGGCTCTTCATGGTTTTCATTAAGACCGGGTTTCCGGGTGAAATCATATTCCTCCATGAGCAGACTGGCAGTTATGAACCGAAGCAACTGGTCCCAAAATCCTGAAAATTCCTCAAGAGGCGGGAAAGGTTCACGGGTCTTTGGAAACAAACCGGTAGAGTTCCCTTGGGACGGTTATCACAAACCTGGCACCCTTGCCTGGCTCACCCTTTTCGTCAATCCCCATGCCGTAGACATCGAGGATATCATGGACGAAGAACAGGTTGAAACCGACCGTCTTGCCAAATCCCTTGGTGAAAAGGTCTTTTCTTTTTTCTTCCGGGATCCCGACACCATCGTCTTCATAAACAATGGTGCAGCCGGCTTCGTTTTCAACGGCCGTGATCGTAATCCCGGTGACCTTTTTCCCATGTTTCACAGAGTTATCGATGAGGTGCAGGAATACCCTGTCAATGAGCGGGTCTGCATAGATCTCCAGGTCCTGGGCCTCGTTCCTTATAATGACAGAGTTCCCGGTTCCTGATCCACGGACATTCTCGATTATAGTCCCAAGGCGCTGCCATTGCGGAGGCTGCTGCCCGATCTTCTGGTATTCCTCAGTGTACAGGATCTGTTGCATGATCTCTCTGAGAATCGCCTCCTCACGAGCGAGGAAGTCACGGCCCTGGGGGTCGGTGACCGACTCGCGCATCAGGGTGACGTAGCCCTGGATCCCAATGACCTTGTTATGGATATCGTGAAGGGCGACGATATTCATCAGGTTGAGTTTCTGTTTTGCAATCTTCATCGACTGTTCGAGTTTTCTCTGCTCAGTGATGTTCGTCATCAGGAGCAGCACAACCGGTTCATTCCGGAACGTGATCGGGACCGCCTGGAGCATGACGGTAATCATCTCTCCTTCCCCTGACCTGATGTCGACCTCGTACGGAGGTACCCTGACTCCGGAAAGCCGCGCTGTCATCTTCTCCCGAAG
>CASGHA010000073.1 GCA_949319355.1 uncultured Methanospirillaceae archaeon
CCCCTGCATCCGCTCCATGTGGCGGGACATGACCATCTCCCGGTCATCAGGATGGATGAACTCGGTGAAGGGGCTTGACAGGAGCTCCGAAGCGGTGCGGCCCATCAAAGATACAAAAGCAGGGTTGACATGGACCAGGTACCGGTCCTGGGCAACCAGGATTCCCTGGGTCGCGTTTTCAAACAGGAGCCGGTAGTTCTGCTCGCTCTCGCGGATCCGTTCCTCTGCCGCCTTCTGGTCAGTAATATCAACAGCAATCCCCCTGATCCCGGTTATCCTGCCGTCATGGTAGACCGGAGAGGAGTAGATGCTCAATGGAAAGGTTGTCCCGTCCCTCCGCCGGACAACAAACTCGCGTCCCTCCGAAAAGTCTATCCTCCCGTCAACCACGAACTGAAAAGCGCGCCTTGCTTTCTCCTGCTCATCCGGCACCAGGTGAGCAAACAGGTTTATCCCTTCCGGGACAGGGCTCTGGGGATAGCCGAACATGTCGTAGGCGATGCGGTTTAAGTAGGTCAGGTTGCCATCGAGGTCCGCTTCGTAGACAATCTGGGGGAGAAGGTCTGCAAGGTCCCGGAACCGTTTCTCGCTCTCATTCAGCGCTTCCTCTGTGCGTTTCCACTCGGTTATCTCCCGTATCGACTCGATGGCCCCGACGACCTCTCCCTGGGTGTTATACAGCGGAGAGGCGGTGAACCAGAGAGCCGCCCCCTTTCCGTCATTGAAATGCGGGATGAAGATCTCCGAGTACAGGGTCCTTCCGTCCTGCCTGATGTAGGGATACTTCTCCCTGACTGGTGACCGTTCATCGATGATGAGGTCGATCAGGATGGGGCGGCGTGCCCTGTAAAAGGGAAGGGCATATTCATAGTCGCCCTTTCCGAGCACCTCGCCGGCCGGGACATCGGTCATCTTCTCCATCGCCCGGTTCCAGGCTATCACGACGCCCTTCGTGTCCACCGCAAAGGTCGCATCAGGAAGGAAGTTGATGATGTCGGTCTCCCTCCGCTCATGGTCACGGATCCTTACCTCGGCCTGACGTTCGAGCACGGCCTTCTGGATCTTGTGGGCTAGCTCGGCGAACTGAGACACCGGCTCCCCGCCCTTCTGGATGTAAAAGTCAGCCCCTTCATTCAGGGCCTGGATGACGATCTCCTCACGGCCCCGGCCGGTGAAGATGATAAGGGGAACGGTGTTGCCCGACGCCCGTACCTGTTTTAAAAGCTCGATGCCGTCCATCCCGGGCATCTGGTAGTCGGAGATGATGGCATCGTACCTGCGGCTCCGGATCGCTTCGAGCGCCTCGAACCCTGATGAAACGGTATCGACAGTGAAAAGGCCGTTCCTCTCAAGGAACACCTTGCCGAGCTCGAGGAGGACCGGTTCGTCATCCACATAGAGGACTGAAATCATGGCCGGATCTGTTAAGGGATCTGTTCACGATACGATTCGTAACGCGGGTGTTCTCGTTTCTTCTCTGGCACGTATCTGGTCAGGTAGTATATGAATGCTGACCTCGGGGTCAGGCTGTCCCCGGCCGCATTCCTTTTGAGGGGGCGCGAAAGGACAGGACAACGCGTTTTTTCCTTGATATCAGGCCTGGCAGCAGGGTGTCCCGGGCAGGGAACCACGCCGGCACTTCAATGAAAAGCTCCCCTTAAGGCCCTGTTACCAGGATATACGCGGCCTTCTCGACCGTAGAGGTCCCTCCCCCACCCTGGACGGTGAGGCGGACAGGATATTCACCGGGTTCACTATAGGAATGAACAGGGGTTTTCTCGTCCGAAAACGTGCCGTCCCCGAACGCCCATGACCACCGGGACGGGCTGCCCGTGGACGAGCCGGAGAAGGTAACTTCAAGCGGCATCGGCCCGCTGCGTGGAGATGCGGTAAATTCGGCCCTCACCGGTCCCGTGGTTGTCGGGGTCACGGTCGGCTGGACGGTTGGCGCGGGTGTCACGGAAGGGGTGGGGGCCCGGGTCGGGACGGCGGTCGGCTCAGGTGGAGGTGGGAGGTCGGGACGGATGATGATATAGCGGTTTTTTTCAGCCGAGGACGTCCCCGAACCGGTTTGCACCGTGAGCTTTACTGTGTACTCGCCCTCCTCGGCATACGTGTGGAGCGGGTTTTCCTCCTCTGAGAACATACCGTCCCCGAACTCCCAGAACCAGCCTGTACGGTCACTCAGGGTTAGGTCAGAAAACCGGACCCTCACCGGAGGGCGTCCTTCACGCGGGTAAGCCCCGATGACCACCCCTGGCGTCGTGGACGGCGTCACGGTGACCGTCGGCCTGGGGGTGGTCACCGTCGTTGTCACTGTAGCAGTCGGGGAGGGTTTCGGGTCACGGGAAGGTACCGGGGTCATCGTTGCCGTCGGCTGCACATTGGTGGGTGACTGGGCGGGCACTGGCGTTGTCGGTGTTACCGTGGGGAGAGGCGTTGGTGTGGCAGGGGCTGGGGCGGGGGCAAGAGGGGTCAGGGATGGGGTCGGGACCGTTCCGGGATCAAGGACAAACAGCTCGTCATAGTACATACCCTCCTGAACGGAGATATCCCGTGTGACCGGCAGGTAGCCCGGACGTTCGACCTTCAGGGCATGTACCCCTGGGGTGATGGGGAAGACCGTGTTTGTTTTGAGGCCCGTGTCCTTCCCGTCAAGCCATATGGCTGCATTATCCGGGACGGAGGTCACGCTTACAGTGGTCTCGCGGTTCCTCTCGAGTTTCGCCCGGACATACCAGGTCTCAACCGGGCGTACATAGCCCTTCACCGTGTATTCCTGGTACCCTTCGGCCTTGAGGACAAGCGTATGCGGCCCGGATGACACGTCCTGTATCAGAGTATCCGTTTTCTGCCCGGTATTGCTCCCATCAAGATGGATCGCTGCTCCTGAAGGGACGGACGTTATCGACAGGGAACCGGACCTGGTATCGGTCGTTTTCAGATAGACCGCATCAGTCCCGATTTTAAAATTGTTCACATACACCTTGAACCAGCCCTGGTCCCCCCAGCTGGTGCCATAACTGTTCTTGCATATCCAGTAGTCCTTGTTCTTAACGGCGTCATGCCCCCAGCCAACGATGACGACAGCATGATTGGCTTTATGTAACTCAAACCCGGGAATTTCCTCCATTATACCTGTTTTTAAAAAACTCTCAGGGGTATCAGGCATGTACATGCCTGCTGCGACAGGGCCGTACTGGAAAACCGTGCTCTTTATCCGGTCTTGCGAAGGAATACCTGGCAGATCCTCGATCTGTTCCCATGAAGCCCCCTCCCTTACTTTGTACCGGACATAGGAAAAGAGGTCCTTGCAGGGGCTGCAGTCACCTGTGCTACTTACGTACGGGAAATCCGTTTCAAGGACGGTTCCAACCCCACCGCTCTTTCCTTCTGTCCTGACATAATATTCAAGTGCGGTGATATAGCCCCCGGTATCACAGTTACAACCTTTGGCATTGCAGGAAACCAGGTACTGTTCAGAAAAGTCAGGGTTCAGCCAGGGATCTCCATTCACCCTTTCCCAGTACGACTCAAATACCGCCGTATCTGCAAAAGCCCAACAGGAGTTGCACTGTCCCTGGTCCCTGACAGGAGTCGTCCAGTCTCCACCGTTGTTTCTCCAGTCAAAAGACCCGGGTAAATATGCTGGATCAATAAAAGCCTGACTGGTAAACAGGCTGTTTGAAACCATTCCTCCCAGGCGTGGATCCCTTAAAAATCCATGGTAATACTTTCCCTGAGTTGATTGGTCAGATGGTGCCGCAGCAGTGTCCAGAACAGGATCCCCCGGCACAACAGCCCTTATTTCGCCAAGGCTTATGCCCTGCTGTTCTGCGGATAACGTAACAAGGGGTGCGGGAGATGATGCCCCCTGGCACCGGGGGCAGGTGCTCTTACCGGCGTCGTCCGCAAGGGCAATGCCTTGTATAAACAGAGCGGTTAAAAGAATGAAAAGACCTCTGGTGAAAAGTGGGTGACGTAAAAAAACCCGCGTCATAGGACACGATCGGAATCGGAATATATATGTATACCGTATTGCATCCCGCAACTGCTCAGCATACGACCATGACCTCTTACCGGGAACTGGCAGACCGGACGGGAGGGCATCTGAGTCATGGGCCTCTTCTCGAAAAAAACATCGGAGACACGTTTTCAGTGGCGCGGCGAGGAGATGGGGGGCATGGCAGGGCCTTCCTGAAAGCAGCTTCCCTTCCTTCACAGGGACAGGACATGCAAATGGGCCTGCTACGGCCCGGCACAAAACAGATACGATTATCCGGCTGGGTCGCAGACCTTTTCCCTCGTCCGTTCAGAAGGTCGTTACCCTTGGATCTCGTCATACAGTTCATCCTCGCCATACTGCCCATCACCGTGATTTTTATCGGCCTCGTGTTCCTGGGCCAGGGAGGGACCCGGATGGGCATCATCGGGTGGCTCCTCACCGTTGCCATCGCGGTCGTGTTCTTCCAGACATCCCTCCAGATAGCCATGTTCGCCTCAATAGCCGGCGTCCTCTCTTCGTTCGGGATCTCCCTCATGGTCTTCCTCACCATACTCCAGGTCACCATGATGGACATCACCGGGGCGATCACGCGGATCACGGAGTATATCCGGTCCATCGCTGCGGAACGCTACGAACAGATCATGATCCTGAACGTCGGTTTCGGGTCTTTTCTCGTCTCGGTCGGCGCCACCCCGGTCACTATGCTCCCTCCGATCATGCTCGCCCTCGGCTTCTCGCCGGTCGCCGCAATCGCCCTTCCCTGCCTCGGGTATGACCCGCTGACGTCCTTCTCCCTCCTCGCCGTCCCGATAACCCTGCCGGCGTCCGTGTTCAACCTCGACGCGAAACTCCTCGGGTGTACCATCGCGGTCTTCCTGCCGGTCATGTCAACAGGGATTGCTCTCGGAATGCTGTGGGTGGCCGACGGGTTCCAGGGAGTCAGGAAAGGTTTCCTCACGGCGCTTGCCGCTGGGCTCACCCTCGGCTTCTCATCGATCATCTTTGTAAACGTCCTCCCTGCATCGGCAATCGGCCTCGTCGGGGTGTTCTCCGGCCTCGTCACCATCGCCGTCCTGTTCCTGGTGAGGGCGTTCAGGTTGAGGGGGAGAAGGCCTGCTGAGCCAGCCCCGCCACCGGGTGCTACCCAGGAAATGCCGCTCTGGAAGGCGGCGCTCCCCTGGATCCTCCTCATTGCCTTTGCCGTCATCATCAGCGTCCCCGTCGTCCAGGGGTGGCTGTATACCCTCCTCGGCAGTCTCCAGAAGATACCCGTCATCGCCAACAAGTCGGTCGACCTCAAGCTCCTGAACCAGGCGTACTTCTGGGTCCTTGTCAGCACCATCATCTCAGCCCCGCTCCTCGTCAGGACTGCAGGAGAGGCGAAAACGATCTGCACCCTCTGGTTGAAACGGGCCTGGAGCCCGACACTCGCCGCGTTGGTGTTCTTTGCCATCGCATACGTCATGGACTGGTCTGGCCAGTCAGTCATCAACAACACCCTGGGGTTTGCTTCCGGTGCCGACTCGTACAACATGAATGCGGTAATCGGGCTTACACTCGCCCTGGTCTTCGGCATCGGGTTCCCGCTCGTCAGCCCGACGCTTGGCCTCTTCGGAGCGTTCATCTCAGGCAGCGAGGCCTCCTCGAACGTCATGTTCTACGGGATCCTGAAAAAGGCGACCGATGTCCTCCACCTCGACTTCATCCAGGTGTACTCGGCCCACGCGGTCGCAGGAGGTGTCGCCTCAGGCATCGCCGTCGCGAAGATCGTCAACGCCGCGGCGGTCATCGACCGGCTCGGCCTCGAGGGTGAGGTGATCAGGAAGGTGGCCCCGGTGGTTATCGTGCTGACCCTCGTGGCCGGGGCCATGCTCATGGTCATGCTGGCGGTCTGATCACCCTCCTCTTTCCGATAAGGAATACACCCGTCCAGACCCTGCGGTATCACCGCCCGTTCCAGGGTCAGGGCTCCCCTCATGGCCACCTTCATGCCGGATGGCGTACAAACATCATCCCCATGGACCACCGGCCCCTCCTCTTTGCCACAATCATGTGTATTCTCCTCCCGATGGCGATCGTCCCCGCCGGTGCGGGCTCAAATATGGGAAAACTGGTCATTAATTCGACACCTCCCGGGGCGATGGTCATCCTCGACAACCGGGTTGCCGGGACGACCCCGATGGTGATCGATCCTGTCACCGCGGGCTGGCACGTCATCGTTCTTCCAAAATCCGGATATTTCACCTGGAATGCCAAAAAACTCGTGAAAATGGACTCGACACTTATTATCGAGGCGGTCCTCACCCCGAAGCCTGCGACAGTGACCGCCACCCCCACGCCAGCCTATCCAGAGACCATGACACCGGTAATGACAAAGAAGACACCTGTACCGACAAAGACCCCGGCGGTTACCCTGACTCCGGCGAAGACACCCATGAAAAAACCGACGAGAGGCTTTGCCGTCACCAGGACCACGGTGAACGCGACGGGGACGAAGACACCAGCCAGATAAGCATTTTCCTTTTCCGGCCAGCCTGGCAGGCTGCCCACTTCACCCGGATACGGGGTCCGCTGTTCCGGCAGGCACGGGAGGTATCCACCAGGCCCATTCCGGCGATCCTTTTATTACCCGGGCCCTGTATCCCTTTTCACCGGAAATGAAGCCACCGCAGGGACATGACCCGGACCTCTGGACGATTGACGCCCACTGCGACACGTGGTACATGCGGGAATTTTTACGCGGCCCGGGGCTTCCCCAGGAACTTCAGGGTGTCGACCCGGACACCTTTTTCAGGGTCACTCTCCCCAGGCTCAAAGAGGGCCGGGTCAGGTGTGTCTTTGTAAACGTGGGGGACATCGGACTCCTGACGAGCTCGGCGGTCATCGACGGGCTGTACCGGAGTGCTGGTG
This sequence comes from uncultured Methanospirillaceae archaeon, assembly GCA_949319355.1. Taxonomy (GTDB): domain Archaea; phylum Halobacteriota; class Methanomicrobia; order Methanomicrobiales; family Methanospirillaceae; genus KLAP105. The sequence continues at coordinate 6,917 of CASGHA010000073.1, forward strand.
AAACGGGGAGCGGGATTACAATATGCCGCAATGCTGCGGAGGTCACGGCCGCGGTCCGGTCCGGAAACCTCGCCGTGGTGATGGCCTGTGAGAGTTCCTTCCTCTTCCTCGGGCACCCCGGCCTCATGAGGAACTGGCACCGCCTAGGCGTCAGGGTCATGAACATCACCCACGGGGAGGGCCTGGAGGACCTGGGATGGTTTGCCACGACCGCTCTGGCAAAGGAACGGGTTTTACAGCCTGGCACGGCCCCGGCACTGCAGGTCACCCCGAGCCGGGACGGGTACATGGATCTGCCGGAACGGGAGCAGTTGTGGAAAAAGGAAACGGGACTGACGGATACCGGTAGAGCCCTCCTTTCCGAGATCATCCTGCTCGGAATAGTCTGCGACCTCTCCCATGCAAACGACGCCACGTTTCGGGAAGCCCTTCTTCTCGGTGAGGAGACCGGGAAGGCAAAGTTCTGCTGCACGCACAGCAACTGTGCATCGCTTTGTCGTCATACAAGGAACCTGACCGATGAGATGATGGCATCGCTTGCCGAACAGGGCGGGGTTATGGGCCTTTGCTTTTTTGGTGAGTTCATTGATGCAGATAAACCAACGCCCGACAGGTTTGTTGAGCATGTCCTCCATGCCCTCGACGTGATGGGGCCGGACCACGTAGGGATCGGGAGCGACTACGACGGAGTCCCGCCTGGAGCATTCATGGCCGTTCCCCACCCGGGCAGGATGGAAGACCTCTGGGTGGCCCTGTCCGACGCAGGCATACCGGCACCCACGCTCCGGAAAATCGCCCATGATAACTTTTTAAAGTTGTTATAGGGCAGGAGGATCCGGGAAACCGGATTCAGACGAGGTGGAAAGGATCCCCTTACAACACCGGGAACTGCTCCTTCCCCACACCCTGGGGCGAGGTATTTCCATCTTCCACCCCGTAAAGCGTCACGCTTGCAACCACATACGAGTCCCAGTCACTTGTAAACGGAAACAGGTCGACCATCTTCTGGTAGCGCGGGTTTGTCAGGAAGACTTTTTTGGCCGGGTCCCAGTCGCTTCCGAGCACAAAGTACA
>CASGHA010000074.1 GCA_949319355.1 uncultured Methanospirillaceae archaeon
CCTGACTGTATCGGGTTTAACAGTGGCTTTTGCATTCAGGGGCATGAGGATTACGTTCTTTATTTTTCCGGCGACAGCCTTTGGAGCGACAACAGGTTCCTGGCCAAGGGCCAGGACGGCATCTGCAGGAAGGACCCCTGCAAAGCAGGCCAGGGCGGAGAATGCAGTCAGGATATTCTGTTCCTTCTTCTCAACCCTGAAGATCGTACAATCCCTGGCAGGGGTTGATGACGCCCTGATGTTCCAACCCTCGCAGGTGGGGTAGTGCCTTTTGATCTCCTTAACGGCGAACTGATCCATGAGTCCGTCCAGCTGAACCATGCTCAGGATCTGCATTTTAATCAGGCATAAAACATTAAGTATTGCCGTTCAGCAGGAGGGCAGCTGACCCTCGCCGCAGCTCTGTTCCTGTCGGTGTCTCAGGTGTGATTACCCAGGGAAACCTGTATCGTCCCACGCGGAAAACATCGGTAGTGATTGGAATGACTTCTCCGGTATTGCTCATCATTGACATGCAGAACGATTTTGTCAGGGCAGGTTCGCCTATGCGGGTTTCAGGAGCTGAGGCGGTGATAGGGCCTATTTCCCAAGTAATGGGGATGTTCAGAGAAAAAGGCCTCCCGGTTGTTCACATCGTCAGGGTTCACCGGAGAGACGGGTCCGACGTTGAAATAATCAGGAAAGAACGCTTCAGGCAATGTCCTTTTGCAGTTGAAGGCACTGACGGCGCGGCGATAATCCCGGAGCTCACACCCATAGCCGGTGAGTTTGTTATCAGGAAAATCAGAATGAGCGGGTTCATCGGTACGGATCTCGATTTGCTCCTCCGGTCCCTGGGAGCGGACCCCCTGGTCGTGGTTGGTATCCAGACCCCGAACTGCATCAGGACGACGGTCTTTGATGGCATCGCATACAATTACCACGTATGGCTTGTTGATGATGCGGTCGGAGCCCAGTCTGAGGAGATCCACCGTGCAAATGTCAGGGACATGGAGAATATCGGGGTACGGATCATAAGGGTGGAGGACCTTGAAGGTGCACTTTAACTGGTACGAACGGTTTTTTCTTAATCCAGCCGCTCTTTCCGATTAAGGGAGAAAATTACGGTGTATTCGCGGTTGGTCTGTGGGTGAGGGATAGTGAGAATGATACCTTCGGCACCTCAGGAGTGGTCAACTACCCCTTGCCCACCAACATCCGGATCCATTTCAAGGACCTTTCTGAACAATTTTTCGGTGATGCCGATGCGGGCATTGTCAGGTACCAGTGAAAGACCCATCTCCATAAGGCTCCACCCAAACATCAGCATAAAGAGTTCCCGTTCGGAGTAATTCCCCCGTGTCGTCTCGTCCATGTGACGTATGCCGTCAAGGACCGCGGGATGGAGGGTATCTATCCCTTCATGGAGGGCTGCCACTACCTGTTCGTTATACTCCATGCTGGGTGATTGGCACGATTCGAGGAAAAGAGTATGGATGGGCCTCACCAGGGACCTTTTTTCATGCAGACCCCATTTATAGTTTCTTTCTCACGAATGGCGGTGATATTGAAGCGGAGCATACCGTTCAGCCACGAACTGATGGCTATGAGGCGGAGACCCGAGGTCGTGCCGGACACCCGGATTAAAAAGGAAAACCCGAACGGGGAAACAGAGTGGTTGTAAAAAGGCGCTGTTCGCTCGTGGTGAGAATGGTGAAAGTATCAGGGACAGGTCTTTTCAACGTAAAGACGAGCCCCCTGTCGGCTGAAAAGAACGAGTAGGAATCGGAGTTGCCAGTCAGCACCGGGTAACTGGCTGATATCATGCGGTCGCTTCCCATCCGTATTCCCGTCATGCCAAGGACAGCGTCATTGATGCAGGGATCTTTTCCAGGCATGAACCGTATAGAACTCCTGCGGAGGTCTCCTCCCAGGTCTGAGGTAGCCCTGAATGCCATGCGGACGGCAAGGGCAAGACCGGCACAGAGTTCGCCGTGATAGTTGAACGCCTCCCTCACAAGGCCGTCCTGGAACTGTGCCCGAGAGGTCCGGAGGATCTTCTCGGTCCTGTCAGGGTTCCTGGCAGACATAACACAGTCCCAGCTCGTCTGGTAGGGCTTGATGTCAATGACCGGGGTCCCGTCTATCAGGTCCAGGTGCGATACGGTGAGGTGCCTGTCATGAGTACATGCGAGGATACCCACCACGCTCACGGAAAGCGGGTTCGGGCGGGAAGGTGAACGGAGGGCAAAGACCCCTTTTTTAGGGAGGTCAGATGATATCTTTCGGGATGAACCCCGATGGAGCTCCCTGTCGGCCTCGTGCATCCATCCGACCAGGATTATGTGGGAATAATGGCCGATACCTGACAGCGCGTCACTGTATTCCTTGAATATCTCGATGCACCCGATGGTACCCTGGATGGGCATCTTGTTCCTGGCCCTGACGGGTGAATGGATGACTCCTACCGGGTCGATAGTAAACTGTGCCATGACGGGATCAGGGATTATTGAGAGTGCGGGCGGGATGGGGGTGATGACACATATCCCGGGTATTTACCGATATGCGTGGCGTCTGGATAAATAAGATATTGGTTTAAATTACAGGATTGGGGGTACCGGTTTCCGGTAATAGGAAAGAGATCCGCATCCAGGGCAGAGCCCATTCTCGAGAGAGTCAGAAGGGACCATTTCCCCGCATTTTGAGCAGAAGGATGAAGTCCAGGCTTTTTTCTCAGTAACGCCGAGTATGACCTCCTCGGCAGACAGGATATTCCTCCCGGCCCTGATGATATCTTCAAGGAGCCTGTCCTTCCCGGCAGCCTGTTTTTCCTTTGGCTCGTTGGAAAACCAGGAATAGATAACGGGGTATGCTTTCAGTTTTCGGGGGTCCACGTATACCCTTACACCCCTGACCTCCGGGTCGTTCGACTGCCGGTTCAGGGTTAAGGCGAACTTACCGATGGGCAGGACTTTCAAGCGGTTGTTCCCGATAGTACAATGGGTAATAACCTGAAGCGGGTCAGGGGCACATTTCCGGGTTTCCACGACGGCGTACAGCCTTTCTCCGGGGTTAGCAGAAAGCTTCTCGAGGGCATAATCTACCATGAAAACCCCAATCAACAGCCCGGGAGCCGGGTAAGTATGAAACTCAGCACACTTTTCCATGTATTCGCGAAGTCTGGGTGACAGCCCTGCTGATTCCATCACGGTACGAAGTTCCTGGGTGGAGTCCTTATTGTCTTTCATAGGAATTATCTTAACAATATTATTTTGATAACAAGTTATGCCTATCGTTACGTCCTCTCTGACGGGTACCATTAGGCTTTTTTAAAGGTATTTATGGATTCCATTACCGGACCACTCGAAAAAACGGCTGTATTTATAAGAAAAAATGGTATTTGATCGCCATAATGAGATTAAATATTTAAAAATAAATATTATCAGGTAAAGTTAATTATGTTTGTAGTGTCGACGGGCTGTGGGTCTTCACAGATGGCATGCAGCTCGTGCGATCTCAGGCGAGCGTGAGTTGTACATGAGTCAGCCATTGGATCTTAATGTAAAATATGTCCCTACAACCTGTCCCTACTGTGGCGTGGGTTGCAGTCTGAACCTCGTGGTCAAAAATGACAAGCTGGTAGGAGTAGCCCCGAGCCAGAGGTCTCCCATCAACGAGGGGAAACTATGTCCGAAAGGAGCGACCTGCTGGGAGTTTGTCCACAGCCCGGACAGGCTTACAAAGCCCCTTATCAAGAAAAACGGAAAGTTTGAGGAGGCATCCTGGGACGAGGCCCTTGACCTCATTGCCAAAAAGTTCAAGGAGATATCAGACAAGCACGGCCCCAGGGCACTTGGTTTCCAGGTCTCATGCCGGACGCCGAACGAAGACTGTTACATCATGCAGAAATGGGCGCGTATGGCTTTCAGGACGAATAACGTCGACAACTGCGCCCGCATCTGTCATGGGCCGTCTGTCGCCGGGCTCTCCCTCTCATTCGGCTCCGGAGCAGCGACAAACCCGTTTGAGGACGTCCTCAACTCCGACCTCATCCTGGTCTGGGGTTCAAACGCGATAGAGGCACATCCGCTCGCCGGGAGGCGCATTGTCCAGGCCAAGATGAAGGGGATCCCGATCATCGCCGTCGACCCGAGGCTCAGCCCAACGGCGAAGATTGCCGATACCTGGGTACAATTCAACCCGTCGACCCATATCGCGCTGGCTAACTCGATGATGTACTGGATTATCCACGAAAACAAGCACAACAAGGAGTTCATCGAGAAGCGCACGAAAGGCTTCGAGGACCTGAAGAAGACGGTCGAGAAGTACAAAGACGTGGAGTCGATCACCGGCGTGCCGACGGAAAAGGTGAAAGAGATCGCGATGAGGTACGCGGAAGCAAAGAACGCGGTCATTATTTACTGCCTGGGCATTACCGAGCTGACCACCGGTACTGACAACGTCCGTTCCATGGGAAACCTTTCACTTC